>JANPBE010000753.1:0-1124 GCA_031430295.1 Phyllobacterium sp. | reverse complement strand
GAAACAGCCAAGGACTATTGCCTGCTGACGGATCCAGCGCTCGCACTTTCAGCCAACTTGCCAACGCGGTTTTGGATTTTCCTGATAGCGGCACTATGCGTTCTTTGCCGCCTTTTCCCTTCAGCATAATATATTGCCTGTCGGCACGAGCGGCAGTGACGGGCAGTGCCACAAGTTCGGAAACGCGCAAGCCCGTGGCGTATAGTGTCTCTACCATGGCGTGGAGCCGCTTGGCCGCGGAAGCAGTCACTGCTTCGCTTTGAGCTTCCTGTTCGGCCATATCCAGCATGTGACCCACTTCGTCCGCGCCCAACACCTTAGGCAGCGAGCGTTGGCGTTTTGGCGTGTCTAAAATGCCGGTTGGGTCATCGCCACGATGGTTTTCGGCGTAAAGAAATTGGTAAAACTGGCGAAGAGACGAGAGATGTCGAGCTTGAGATGAAGCGGCAAAATCGCGCTGGGCCAAATCTTGCATACAGCCACGAATGTCATCACTGGTCGCGCGGAACAAGGTTGTTTCGATACTGACGAGAAATGCGGCGCTATCATCCAAATCGCGGCGGTACGCTTCAAGCGTGTTAAGTGCTGCACCGCGCTCGGCGCTCATCATCTCCAAAAAACCTTCAATCAGGAGACTGTCGCGCATGGATTACGGTGCCGCATCTGCGGGCGCTACCGCCGGGGTATTAGCAGCCTTCGCCGCATCCTTCACCATTTGCGGGTTCAGCTTTTCCGGTGGAATGCGTATGGTCATCTCAGCTTGTTTTGGCTTCACAAATGTTGCGAGCACAAACATCGAGCCATAAGCGAGGCCGATCATAAAAATGATAAAGGAAACAAACCGGAAGAGAGTTGGCATTTGCGCGTCCGTTGATTTGATTATGCTTCTTAACCCGCTTCTGAAAGTTGGCAAGGGCGCTTATGGGGATGCCTTGACGGCAAAGGGTTTTTCCTATGGATACGGGGTAAAGCGAAGCAGACTTTCGGATATTCTATGAGCGACGAACCCATTATCAGGCCAGAGGCAGATGGCATCAAGCAGATGCTCGGCAAGCGCTCTGTCGTGTTGGTCGGCTTGATGGGTGCGGGCAAAAGTTGCATCGGTCGGCGTCTGGCAACCCGGC
>JANPBE010000752.1:0-2515 GCA_031430295.1 Phyllobacterium sp. | reverse complement strand
TTCCGGTGCGAAGGACGCCAGTTCGCCTACGAAGCCAAAGCTGGTTTCGCTTAGGTGCACGCCTGTGCCACTTGCGATGTTTCCGTATGCGCCGGCGGCGAAATCGGCACCCAATGCTGATGCGCGGTCAGACATGCTGGCGTTTCCCTTCGGGATCAAACATATGGTGGCTGACGATATCGACAGGTACATGCGTGCCGCGCAGTGGCGCGGTGGCATAGGCTGATGTGCCGATGCGGCTCGTGCCATTTTTCACGAGTGCAAGTGCGATATATTTGCCCAGCGCTGGCGAGAAGCACATGGCTGTTACGTGGCCAAGGCTGATGGCTGGTTCGCTTGCACTTGCATTCTCAACGATATGGCTGCCGCCGGAAACGGGCAATTCATTGCGCGATATGATGCCGACCAGAGACAGGCGGCTCTCGTCGATCAAACCTTCGCGGCTCATCATGGCTTGGCCGATGAATGGCTTTTTCTTCGAAAGCATCCAGTCCAGATGGAGATCATGGGCAGTCGTGCGGCCATCAAGCTCGGCGCCAGTGACATGACCCTTTTCAATGCGCAGCGCGCCCAGTGCTTCCAGCCCATAGGGCGTGATGTTGAACTGTTTGCCCGCCTCCATAAGGGCTTTCCAAACTTCGGTGCCGTGGCCCGCGCCTGCGTAAACCTCGTAGGCCAATTCGCCGGAAAACGAGAGGCGGCAGATCATGATGGGGTGGCCCGCAATTTTGCCATAGACAATGCCCATGAAGGGCAGGGTTTCGGTATCGACTTTGGTTTCGGTGACGCACGCTTCCAACACACGACGCGCGTCCGGTCCGCTCACTGCTGCTCCTGCCCATTGATCTGTTACGGATACGAGATGGACTTTGAGGTCCGGCCATAGGCAATCGAGGCAATATTCCAAATGCTGCATCACTTTGCCCGCGTTGGCAGTGGTGGTGGTCATGAGGAAATGCGTATCGCCCAGCCGCCATGTTGTGCCGTCGTCCATCACAAGGCCATCGTCGCGCAGCATCAGGCCGTAACGGGCCTTGCCGACGGCGAGATTGGAAAACATGTTGGTGTAAACGCTGTCAAGAAACGCGCCAGCGTCCGGGCCTTGAATGTCGATTTTGCCCAGCGTTGAAACATCAACAATGCCGACACTGGTACGCACAGCTCTCGCCTCGCGCACATAGGCTTGCTCGACCGTTTCGCCTGCATGGCCGTAAATCATTGGTCGTTGCCACAGGCCTGCGGCATACATGGTCGCGCCGTTTTCCACGTGCCAGTCGTGCATGGGCGTGAGGCGGTAGGGCTGCAAATCGCCGAAGCGCTCGGCTGCCAGTGTACCGAAGGATACACCGGAAGCGGGCGGGCGAAAGCGTGTGGTTCCGGTTTGCGGAATGGTTTTGCCAAGTTCTGCGGCCATAATCGCAAGGGCAGGTATAGCGGAGTTGCGGCCTTGTTCGGTGGCCATACCAAGCGTGGTGTAGCGCTTCAAATGTTCAGGCGAGGAATAGCCCTCGCGCTTGGCAAGACGAATGTCGTCTGCTGTCACATCATGCTGGAAATCCACGAATGCCTTTTGCGATTTAGCGTTGCCGATTATCTCTAAAATAGGGGCGGGGATGTAGGCTGGGTCGCTGATAATTTTGGGAGCGGATTTTGCTTTTTCATCTCGCAATTTGGCAATCGCTTGCGCGGCTATTGCTGTGCCGTGTGCCTTGGCTTGGTTGCTACCAAATATGCCCGCTGCGGAACCGCAAGAGTAGAAATCATAGCCCGGTGCTGGTTCTGGAGGGAGAAATGCTTGAAGCGTATCGTCCCATAGCGGCCTGCCGCCCGCTTGGCTGGCAAGCTGTATGGATGGCGAAAAACCGCCGGAGACGGCTAATGTTGTACAAGCAATTTCGACAGGTTCGGCTGTTCGTTTGCCAAGCTCTAAGGGTTCAACGAAAATAGATGTGAGTGCTTTCCGGCCAATGATTTTGGTAACGGCGTGTCCTAGGTGTAGTGGTGCGCCAGCCAGTTTTGCGAGCGATTTTGCGGCGTCGGAAATACCTTCACGGACATCTATAATTGCAGCAATCGTTGCTCCAAGGGAGGCGAGATCGGCTGCGGTTTGGTAGGCGCTGTCATTGTTGGTGAATATTGCTACGGGGCCGGAAGGGACGAGTGCATCACGCTTCGTCAATTGACCAACCAATGACGCGAGCATTATTCCAGGACTATCATTACCGGGAAACACGATAGGGCGTTCGGTTGCGCCTGTGGCGTATATGGCTGTTTTGGCGCGAATGATCCAGTAGCGCTGGCGCGGTTCGCCCATGGTGCGATATGATTTATGATCGGCCACGCGCTCAGTCGCAGCATAAGTGTTGCCATCATATGCACCCCAGACGAATGTGCGGGAGAGGGTTTGCACGCCCTCAATTGTAACATCTGAAGGGGCATTGCCGTCGGCGAGTAAGACGCGGAGGCCTGACTTGGCGGCGGCGGTTGCGGCGGCGATGCCTGCTTCACCTGCACC
>JANPBE010000751.1:0-1027 GCA_031430295.1 Phyllobacterium sp. | reverse complement strand
GCAATTTGATAAAAGAATTCGCCGGGCTATGGATTATATTCAGGCTAATTTCCACGAAGACATCTCACTTTTAAAACTCACTGAAATTTCTGGATTGTGCACGACACGGCTCATCCATTTGTTCAAAATGACTACCGGATATACCCCTTACGTATATCTACTAAACAAGCGGGTTAATCATGCGATTCATTTGTTACGCACTACGGACTTGCCACTTTGTCAAATTGCTTTCGAGGTGGGGTTTGCAGATCAGCAGCACATGAGCCACGCGTTTCGGAAACAAATGTCTCGAACGCCGTTGTCATTCAGAGGGTCAGCAACAAGGACTTAATTGGCTAGGCGTAAGCCAGTAAGGTCATCTAGCTCGCTTCTCTGAGCTGCTCCGCCATCTGCAAATCAACAGATACCAGCTGGCTGACGCCCTGCTCGGCCATTGTAACGCCGAACAGGCGGTTCATGCGGGCCATGGTGATGGGATTATGCGTGATGATGACGAAGCGCGTGTCTGTCGTGCGGGCCATTTCGTCCATCAGATTGCAGAAGCGCTCGACATTGTGATCGTCAAGCGGCGCGTCCACTTCGTCCAGCACGCAGATCGGCGCTGGATTGGTGAGGAACACGGCAAAGATGAGCGCCATTGCGGTGAGCGCTTGCTCACCGCCGGAGAGCAGTGTCATGGTTTGTGGCTTCTTGCCGGGCGGGCGGGCGAGAATTTCCAAGCCTGCTTCCAGTGGATCTTCACTTTCGATGAGCTGCAATTCAGCTGTGCCGCCGCCAAAAAGGTGCATGAACAGGCGCTGGAACTGGACATTCACAACGTCAAATGCGGCCAGCAAGCGCTCGCGGCCCTCGCGGTTGAGGCCATGAATGGCTTGGCGCAAGGTCTTGATGGCTTCCACCACATCTTCGCGCTCAGAGATAATAAGCTCCAAACGGCCTGTAAGCTCCGACTGCTCTTCTTCGGCACGCAAGTTCACCGCACCAAGCCGCTCGCGCTCTATTTTGAGGCGATCAAGCGCTTTTTCGG
>JANPBE010000750.1:0-2755 GCA_031430295.1 Phyllobacterium sp. | reverse complement strand
CCGGAGCACGCATATCCGCAGGCAGAGCGCAAACCGTTGCAAACGAATACCGCGCAGAGTTTCAAGCCCGCCGAGAAGCGCTGAGAGGCGCCGCCAAACAGCATGGTTGGAGCTACACAGTTAGCCGCACAGACAAGCCCGTAACCGCAACGCTACTAACATTGCATAGCGCATTCAGCGCCGCTGGGGTCTCCGGCAACGAGGCCATGCTATGAGCTGGCTCGTCCCCATCAGCGCCGGATACCCGCTCGCGCTAGCCGCGCTGGTCCTATTGCCACTAATTTGGTGGCTACTTAAAGTCATGCCGCCCAAGCCGGATTTGGAAATCTTCCCGCCATTGAAGACTTTGGCGAAAGTCTTGAAAAACGACAATACACCGCACAAAACGCCCTGGTGGCTGACCCTGCTGCGCATGATGATGGCAGCAGCGGTAATTTTCGCCATAACCGACCCCGGCTTTAACCGCGACGTGAAGCTGGATGGCTCCAAAGGCCCACTGATTATTGTGCTGGACAATGGCTGGCCCTCCAAGCGCATTGAGGCGATGCAGCGCACTACCGCTGAAAGCCTGATTACAGAAGCGGCGCGCACCGAACGCGTGATTTATCTTGCCGCCACCTCGCAAGCAATTGCCACCGATACCGGCCCTTTCGATCCTGATACTGCACGCAAACATCTTGCATCTCTCACGTCATCACCGGTATTTGCTGACCGCAAAACAATCATCGCGAATGTGATTTCCAAGTTGCCGGAAAATGCGAATGCCACAATTGCCGTGCTCTCTGACGGCATTTCAAATCCGCAAGACGAAGCCGCGTTTGCGGTCTTGGACACTTCAAAAATGGCCAACACGCTCTGGTATGCTCCTCCCCAAGCGCCGTTTGCCGCCATCGCTTCAGTGAAAAACACCTCCGAAGCACTGGAAATCGAAGTGGCTCGCTTCGGCAAGTTGGACGAGGCATCAGTCATCGCTTTCGACGGCAAAAGCCACCGGATCGGCGAGGCAAAAATCACCTTCAACGGTAGCGAACCCTCATCTACAGGCAAAATTCTCGCGCCCATTGAGCTGCGCAATGACATTCAATCTGTCACTATCGAGGGCCAAAAGCTCAGCGGCGCAACCTATGTTCTCGACGATAATCTGAAGCGCCGCCGCGTCGCGCTGCTCTCGGGCGCAGATGGCGATTTGGCGCAGCCGCTGCTCTCGCCGCTCTACTATATTCGAAAAGCCATCGAGCCGTTTGCCGATATCGTCACCCCGCGCAATCTTGATTTGTCGGCATCGCTGGTCGAACTTATCGCCACCAATCCATCAGTTATTATCATGGCCGACATTGGTGCTATGCCGGAACCATCTGTCAAACCACTGGAAACTTGGATTGAAAATGGTGGCATTCTTTTGCGCTTTGCCGGACCACGTTTGGCGGCCACTGTCGATGACAAATTCCTGCCCGTGATACTACGCCAAGGTGAGCGCGCGCTGGGTGGCACAATGTCATGGACCGAAGCCCAGCCTGTGGCTGAATTTCCCAAGACCGGACCCTTCGCCTCTATCCCGACGCCCAAGGACGTCACGGTCACGCGACAAGTGTTGGCTGAGCCTGAATCCGGCCTGAGCGATAAAACATGGGCCAGCCTAACGGACGGCACGCCTTTGGTTACAGCCGACAACCGCGGCAAGGGCCAGATCATATTGTTCCACGTTACACCGCAAGCGACTTGGTCTAATTTACCCATCTCCGGCACGTTCGTGGAAATGCTTCGCCAGACGATTGCGCTTGCCTCCACCACCGGCCAGCGCAATGCTGACGGTAGCAAACTTAGCCTGAAACCGTGGCGCATTATTGCCAATGACGGTGCCATTGGTCCCGCACCGGCAGATGCGCAGCCTCTGGAAGTATCAGACAAAATGATATCCACATTGCAAAACCCACCCGGCCTTTATGGTAATGAAGACGGTGCGGTAGCGCTTAACCTTCTGAAATCAGGCGCAAAGCTGGAGCCCGCCTTAGTACCAATGTTGAAGACCAAGGTGCAAACACAAGACTACGTCACTGCCGACACCAAATCATGGAAAGGCCCGTTGCTCGGCTTGGCCGCGCTGTTGCTCATCCTTGATTGCCTAATAATGATCTGGACCAAACGCCAGCTTTCATCGACGTTGAAGGTCGCAGCAGCATTGCTATTGATTGGCTTTATTCCCCTGACAGTCCTTGCGCCAACCCTTAGTTATGCTCAACAAAGCGATGCCAAAGCGGGTGATCAAGAGGCGGTCGAAGCGATTTCAAAAACCCGCCTTGCCTATATCATTACCGGCAATACCGATATTGACCGTGTATCAAAGGAAGGCCTCGAGGGCCTGACTTTGTTTCTCAAGGACAAAACCGCGCTGGAGCCCGCAGACCCGGTCGGCGTCGATCCCGCGACAGCTGAGCTAACCTTCTATCCCATGGTTTACTGGCCAATAGATCCCGATGGCACGATGCCATCCAAAGAAGCCTTGGCCAATATTGATGCCTATATGCAGGCGGGCGGTTCTGTTTTATTCGACACACGCGACCAAGGCAGCGCTTCCTTCACGTTGAACGACGATACGTCGCCTGCCACGCGGCGTCTGCGTGAGATTTTGGATGGCATGAATGTGCCACCACTGGAGCCCGTTCCGTCCGACCATGTGCTCACCAAGTCGTTTTACCTGTTGAAAGACTTTGTCGGTCACTACGCGGGATCACCTTTGTGGGTCGAGCAAAATCAA
>JANPBE010000749.1:0-1443 GCA_031430295.1 Phyllobacterium sp. | reverse complement strand
GCACAATTTCGCGGCCCAGCAGCCAGTTAATGCGAACGGCGTCAATGTTACCAAGCACGAAGGGCTGATATATGTAGAGATTGTAAAGCGACGCAATTTTGAATTTGTCAGATTCGGTTTGTTCGGCAGGCCGCATTTTATCGCGGTCGCGCCGCCGCAGCGGCGTCACCTCCTTCGCATCGCGGCGGATAGCCACGCGAATATTGGTGCCATACATAAATTCAGGAAGACCACGATGTTTTTGCATGAGGTTTCTATAAGCGAAGATTGAGGGGAAGTGCAATTGTGGGGAGGAATTATTTGCGGGATTTGGGATACCGGCGCGGCAGTGCGCCACGTATCACGGCTTGCTTTATCTAGTCATACTCGTAAAAATTGAGTGCGGGGGAATCATGGCTAACACAATTCGGAATTTTGCAGTGCACGGTGCAGCGCTCATTGCGGCGAGCCTTTATGGGCGGCAGATTGCCTTTGGTCCCTATGCGGTCACGGGCTTGATGTTTGTTGCGCCGGTTATGGTGATGCTGATTGTTTATAGCGCTTATGATGCATGGCGCTATTCGGGGCGGATTGATACGGCGCGGATATTTGGTGGCTTGGCAGTCGGCGGAACAATTCTGTGTGGAGGGGTTCTTTTGCTTCTTGTCCTTGCGCCAACGCCATCAGCCGCAGCAGGGGACGCAGTCGGGCAGTTTGTCATGTTTCTCATTTGCATGACCATATTGGCTCTTATCGTTTTTATCATTGTTTGGATCATAAAGACGCTGTTCAAAATATTGATGTGGCTGTTCTCATCAAAATCTGGAAACGGGCCTGATGATCGCAATAAGCTTAACGGTTTTGCTTCATTAGCAATTGTGTTCGCTGCGCTTGGTGTCATGTCGGTGGAGGGAACACCATTTGGGTTTGCCTTTGCGCCAGAGGGTGAAGTTAGTGCTCAAATTGATATTGCAACATCGCCGGATGCGGTGTGGCGGGCCGTGAACACCGCTTCGTCGCCAAAGCTGGCGCTTCCATTATTGCTCTCAATGTTGCCGCATCCAGTTAGCATTGTTGACGAAGGTGGGGCCGCAGGAGCCAAGCGCAAAGTGCATTTTGCGGGGCGCGAAGGCGAGGGCGACATGATGCTTGTGGCGCAGCCGCGTGTTGGTAGTTCGCAATCGTGGCAAGTGACATCTGATACATCGCCGCTTTCTATGTGGGCGCAAATGCAGAGCGTGACTTATTTGGTGGAGCCAACGCCTACCGGAACTAAGTTGACGGTGTCGGCCACATACCTGCGGCATCTATCGCCCGCATGGTTTTTCAAACCGTATATGAATATTGTGGTGGGCGAGGCGGTGAGCGTACTGGCCAGAGATAAGCATGATAGAGCGTTGTTTGGGGCAGGAGCGTGAGACATTAGGGTGAAACCATTCGCACAGTCATTCCGGCCAAGCGCAG
>JANPBE010000748.1:0-2355 GCA_031430295.1 Phyllobacterium sp. | reverse complement strand
AGTGATGAGCTTTGGCGTTCAAAACGTTTCTGCGGAAATGATGAAAGAACTCGGCAAAGGCGAGGGCGCGGTGAATATTGTGGCGTGGGCCGGCTACATTGAGCGCGGCGAAACTGACAAGGCCTATGATTGGGTTTCGGAGTTTGAAAAGGCGACATCCTGTAAGGTATCAGTGAAGACGGCAGCGACTTCGGATGAAATGGTCGCGCTGATGAACGAGGGCGGGTTTGATTTGGTCACGGCATCGGGCGATGCTTCGCTGCGATTGGTGGCGGGCAAGCGCGTTCAGGAAATCAACACGGCGCTTATCCCCTCATGGAGCACCATTGACCCGCACCTGCAAAATGCGGCCTGGCACACAGTGGATGGCAAGCATTACGGCACGCCTTATGTCTGGGGTGCCAATGTTTTGATGTATAACACCAACGTTTTCAAAGAAGCGCCAAAAAGCTGGAACGTGGTGTTTGAGAAGATGGATTTGCCGGATGGCAAGACCAACGAAGGCCGCGTGCAGGCCTATGATGGCGCTATCCATATTGCGGATGCGGCCAATTATCTGATGTTCCACAAGCCGGAACTCGGCATCAAAGATCCTTATGAGCTAACCGAAGATCAGTACAAAGCGGCGCTTGAATTGCTGCGTGGTCAGCGCGCGCTGACATCGCGCTATTGGCACGATGCTTTCATCCAAATTGATGATTTCAAGAATGAGGGCGTTGTTGCCTCCGGCTCGTGGCCATTTCAAGTGAATGTGTTGCAGGCGGACAAGGACGCAATGGCCAAGACGCCTGTGGCCTCGACATTCCCTGAAGAGGGCGCGACTGGTTGGGCTGATACCACCATGCTGCATGCGGAAGCTCAAAATCCCAACTGCGCCTATATGTGGATGGAGCATTCGCTGAATGCCAAGGTTCAGGGCGATGTTTCCGCTTGGTTTGGCACCGTTCCTTCCGTGCTCGCGGCCTGTAAAGGCAATGCGCTCCTAACCGATATGGGCTGCGCCACCAATGGCGGCGATAACTTCGACAAGATCAAGTTCTGGAAAACCCCGCAGACCAAGTGCGCCACGCAAGGCGATGCCTGTGTGCCTTATTACCGGTGGGTATCCGATTACATCGGTGTCATCGGCGGGCGTTAAAATTCTCCCCTCTGGCCAACTAGAGCGGATTTCCTGCGCTTCCGGTGCTCACGGCTTTCTAAGACGCATTTTCTTAACGCGAACCGGTATCCACTTCGCTTGAAAATGCTCTGGAAGTACGCTGCGCTCCGGTTCTCGGAACTCCACTCTATTTGACTCAGAGGGAAGAATTTTTGGGACCATTCTAGATTCAATTTACTGCTGGAAGTGCCATGACTATTGCTGTGAAATTCGCGTCTGTTTCGCGCCACTATGGTGCCGTGCGCGCGGTGGATGCTGTTGATCTGGAGATCGCGGAGGGCGAGTTTTTCGCTATGCTTGGGCCTTCGGGTTCGGGCAAGACTACCTGTCTTCGCCTTATCGCCGGGTTTGAACAGCCAACTTCCGGCAGCATTGAAATCTTCTCGGAACGTGCGGAAGGGGTTCCGCCTTACCGGCGCAATGTGAATACGGTTTTCCAAGATTATGCGTTGTTCCCCCACCTCAGCATCCTCGACAATGTCGCCTACGGTCTCATGGTCAAGGGCGTCAATAAACCTGACCGCTTAAAGGCGGCAGAAGACGCTTTGGCGATGGTCAAACTTCCGGGTTATGGTACGCGCACCCCCGCGCAGCTATCTGGTGGTCAGCGCCAACGTGTCGCTCTTGCCCGTGCGCTTGTTAATAAACCACGGGTTCTTCTCCTCGACGAGCCTCTTGGGGCGCTGGATTTGAAGTTGCGCGAGCAAATGCAGGAAGAGCTGAAGACACTGCAAAAGGCGCTCGGCATTACCTTTATTTTTGTCACTCACGACCAAAGCGAAGCGCTTTCCATGGCGGACCGCGTGGCCGTGTTTAACAATGGCAAGATCGTGCAGGCGGGTAGCCCTGTAGAGGTTTATGGCCGCCCGCGCACCAAGTTTGTGGCGGATTTTGTCGGTTCATCCAATGTGCTTAATCCCGATTTGACGGCTGAGGTTAGCGGTCAGCGGCGCTGGTCAAGTCTGCGTCCGGAGAATGTCAGCCTCAGCGCCAAGGGCGGATTGGAGGCGACGCTGGTGGCGGCTCATTACCTCGGCGCTTCGACAAAGTTTATCTGTGAGGCCAAGGGCCAGCGCATTGCGGGCATGATTGAACCGGGCGCAAGCGTGCCGGAAATTGGCGCGAAAGTGAATGTGAGCTTTGACCGTGCTGATTTGAATATGCTTGAGGATGCGGTATGAGCGTCGTCATATCAG
>JANPBE010000747.1:0-17613 GCA_031430295.1 Phyllobacterium sp. | reverse complement strand
GGTGAACTGCACTTTGTGGTTCACGACGAAGTTTTGGTTTCTATGGCTGATGGCGCTTTTGCTGTTGCGCCGCGCGACCAGACGAAGACTTCGCGTTCAAAGTGGGGCATGTCCCGCACTATGATCTCGAACATCTTCACTGGTGTAACCGCTGGTTTTGAGCGCAAACTCGAAATTCAGGGTGTTGGTTATCGCGCCGCGCTGCAAGGAAAGAACGTTCAGTTGTCATTGGGTTTTTCCCATGAGGTTGTTTACGACGTGCCGGAAGGCATTGTTGTAACCATCCCGAAGCCAACTGAAATCGTTATCAACGGTATCGACAAGCAAAAAGTTGGTCAAGTTGCTGCGGAAATTCGCGACTATCGTGGTCCTGAGCCTTACAAGGGCAAGGGCATTCGCTACGCTGGCGAGCGCGTTGTGCGCAAAGAAGGCAAGAAGAAGTAAGGAATACGGGCTATGGCATCGTCTAAAGAAACGCTTGTGCGCCGTGCTAGCCGCGTGCGCAAACAGGTTAAGGCAGTCGCTTACGGCCGCCTTCGTTTGTCAGTACATCGTTCTTCAAAGAACATTTATGCTCAGATCATCGATGATGTGAAAGGCCACACTTTGGCGTCCGCATCCACTCTCGACACTGACTTGAGGTCGTTGAAGACTGGTGCTGACACTGCTGCCGCTACCGCTGTTGGCAAGCTCGTTGCAGAACGTGCTGTTAAGGCTGGCGTTAAGGAAGTTGTTTTTGACCGTGGAGCCTACATATTCCATGGCCGGGTCAAGGCATTGGCGGAAGCTGCCCGCGAAGCGGGTCTCAGCTTCTAAATATCAACCCCCGTGCTTCCGGAAAAAAATAAGGATTAAGGAAAATGGCACCACAAAAGGAACGGAACCGCGATGATCGCGGTCGCGATCGCGAAGAACGCGATAGCGAGTTCATTGATAAGTTGGTTCACATCAATCGTGTGGCAAAAGTTGTTAAGGGCGGTCGTCGCTTTGGCTTTGCTGCGCTAGTTGTTGTTGGCGATCAAAAGGGCCGTGTTGGCTTCGGTCATGGTAAGGCGCGTGAAGTGCCGGAAGCCATCCGTAAGGCAACTGAGGCCGCAAAGCGCGAATTGATTTTCGTGCCATTGCGCTCCGGCCGTACACTGCATCACGATACCGAAGGCCGTCATGGCGCTGGTCGCGTTATTATCCGTATGGCTCCTGCCGGTAAGGGTATTATCGCTGGTGGTCCAATGCGTGCTGTGTTTGAGGCACTCGGTGTTGCTGACGTTGTGACCAAGTCAATGGGGTCTTCAAATCCATACAACATGGTTCGCGCGACATTTGATGCTTTGAAGCATCAGGTTCATCCAAAGGATATCGCTGCTCAGCGCGGTATGAAGTACGCAACTCTTCAGGCCCGCCGTCGTGATATCGTCGGCACTGAAGACTAAGCCCTGAATAGTTAGGACCATAAAAATGGCTGATACGAAAAAGGGCGCGACTTTCACTGTCGAACAGATCGGTAGCCCGACCCGTCGTCCGAGCGAACAGCGTGCAACGCTAATTGGCCTCGGCTTGAACAAGCTTCACCGCAAGTCCACACTGGAAGATACGTCTTCCACTCGTGGCATGGTGGCTAAAGTGCAACATCTCGTCCGTGTTTTGGGCGAGGCTTGATTGCAAGGAGTATTCACATGAAACTCAATGAATTGAATGACATTGATGGCGCCACCCATTCGCGTAAGCGATTGGGTCGTGGTATTGGTTCCGGTAAGGGCAAGACCGGTGGTCGCGGCGTGAAGGGTCAAAAGTCCCGTTCAGGCGTTGCAATCAACGGCTTTGAAGGCGGTCAGATGCCAATTTATCGTCGTTTGCCAAAACGCGGTTTTAACAACATCAATTCCAAGGACTTCAACACTGTTTCTGTTGGTCGTATTCAGATTGCTATTGATGCTAAGAAGCTCGATGCATCTGTTGCTATTACGATGGAAACATTGCGTGCAGCTGGCATCATTCGCAAGGTTAAGGACGGCGTTCGCATTCTTTCCGATGGCGATTTGAAGTCCAAGGTGCAGATCGTTGCCGATGGCGCGTCCAAGACCGCTGTTGGGAAGATCACAGCTGCTGGCGGGAGCATCAAGCTTCCTGAAGTGGCAGTATCTGAATAAAGAATAACGGCGGCGGCGACAAGCCGCCGCTTGCATGTTTGGCCCCGGAGTCCTATCTCGGCAGAAGGCTGCCCATCCGGCGGCAATGATTCCGGAGAGTTCCCATGGCATCAGCTGCCGAACAATTTGCCTCTAATCTCAATTTCTCGTCATTCAGCAAGGCTGATGAGCTCAAGAAGCGTATTTGGTTTACGCTCGGAGCTCTTCTGGTGTTCCGTCTTGGAACATACATACCGCTGCCGGGTATTAATCCCGAGGCGCTAGCGCAGGCGTTTGATCGCCAGAGCACTGGTGTGCTCGGGCTTTTTAATATGTTCTCGGGCGGTGCTGTCAGCCGTATGGCTATTCTGGCGCTTGGCATTATGCCTTACATTTCTGCATCCATTATTATTCAGCTCATGACATCCGTCATTCCGACGCTGGAACAGCTCAAAAAAGACGGCGAGCAGGGCCGGAAGATTATTAATCAGTACACCCGGTACGGTACTGTTTTGTTGGGTACTATTCAGGCGTATGGAATCTCCGTGGGGTTGGAGCATAGCAGTGGTATCGTTCTGGACCCCGGTATGTTCTTCCGAATCTCGACGGTCATTTCCTTGGTCGGCGGCACCATGTTCCTGCTTTGGCTAGGTGAGCAAATCACAGCTCGCGGCATTGGTAACGGAACGTCGTTGATTATTTTCGCTGGTATTGTTGCAAACTTGCCACAAGCTATTTCGGGCACTTTAGAGCTTGGTCGCACGGGTGCTTTGTCTACCGGTTTAATTCTGGCTATTTTGGTTTTGGCTGTTGGACTTGTCGCCTTTATTGTCTTTATGGAACGGGCACAACGCCGCTTGCTTATTCAGTATCCAAAGCGCCAAGTTGGAAATAAGATGTTTCAGGGCGATACTTCGCATTTGCCTTTGAAGTTGAATACTGCCGGTGTTATCCCGCCAATCTTTGCCTCATCGCTTCTGCTTTTGCCTGCAACTGCTGCTGGCTTTGCAGACCAGGCAACACTGCCTGCATGGGCTTCAACAATCTTGACATCGCTTGGACATGGTCGCCCGCTTTACATGATTACATATGCGGCGCTCATTATGTTCTTTGCTTTCTTTTATACTGCGATCGTGTTCAATCCCAAGGACACTGCGGATCAACTCAAGAAGCATTCCGGCTTTATTCCGGGCATTCGCCCCGGCGAGCGGACTGCTGAATTTATCGACTATGTGCTAACTCGTATTACGGTAATCGGCGCTCTATACATGACACTTGTTTGTCTGTTGCCAGAGTTCTTGATTGCTTCAACGGGTGTTCCTTTCTACCTTGGCGGTACGTCACTGCTCATTGTTGTCAGTGTTACGCTTGATACTGTCGCTCAAATGCAGGGGCATTTGATTGCGCATCAGTATGAAGGGCTTATCAAGAAGTCTAAGCTACGTGGTGGAAAGAGGGGTCGATGAATTTAATACTGTTAGGGCCGCCGGGGGCGGGCAAGGGGACGCAGGCTGAACGTTTGGTTGCTAAGTATGGCATCCCACAGCTTTCTACAGGTGATATGCTTAGGGCTGCTGTTAAGGCTGGCACCGATGTTGGCAAGCGTGCCAAGGCTGTGATGGATGCTGGAGAGTTGGTTTCTGACGAGATTGTGAACGCGATTGTGTCTGAGCGCCTTGACGCAGCCGACTGTGCTAAGGGTTTTATTCTCGACGGTTATCCACGCACTCTGGTGCAGGCGGATTCGGTTGAAGCGATGCTTGCTGCTAAGGGAAAATCCTTGGATGTCGTCATCGAACTTATTGTCGATGATCGCGCTCTAGTGGGCCGCATCGTGAAGCGTGCGCAGGATGCCCTTGCTGCCGGATTGCCTGTTCGCAAGGATGACAATGCTGACGTTTTCGAAGAGCGGCTTCGCGAGTATTATAAGAAGACCGCGCCTTTGACCGGTTATTACCACGCCAAGCGTCTGTTAAAGACTGTGGATGGCATGGCTTCAATGGATGACGTTACCAAATCCATTGAGACAATTTTGGCGGCTGTTTAAGCGGTTGAAAAATAGATCAGCTTTATGAGTTGACGAACAGGGTGCGCGGCTTTATAGCGGCGCATCCTATAATAGTGTTGGAGGATGTGCTTTGCCACGTCTAAAGATGCGCCTCGCATGGGCCGGTCTCCACCGGACGCGGGTTAACCAGAACGCTGGGTTCATTTCCAGCCTTACATGGAGAGTAAAACATGGCACGTATTGCCGGTGTAAACATACCTACGGCTAAGCGCGTTATCATCGCGTTGCAATATATCCACGGCATCGGTCCGAAGTTCGCTTCAGAGATCGTATCAAAAGTTGGTATTCCAGCCGAGCGTCGCGTCAACCAATTGACTGATGCTGAAGTGCTTCAGATCCGCGAAACCATCGACCGTGACTATCAGGTAGAAGGCGATCTGCGCCGCGAAGTTTCGATGAACATCAAGCGTTTGCAGGATTTGGGCTGCTACCGTGGTTTGCGCCATCGTAAGGGTCTGCCAGTGCGTGGTCAGCGTACCAGCACGAACGCCCGTACTCGCAAGGGTCCTGCAAAGGCCATCCAAGGTAAGAAGAAGTAATTATGTAAAGTTAGTGAGCTGCCTTTTTAGGATGCTCACTGTTTTTGCATTTGGTGGAGCCGCTGGAATTACGGCGGCGTAGAGATCGTTGAAAGGATCATCATGGCCAAGGAAGCCGCTAAAGTTCGTCGTCGCGAACGTAAAAATATCTCGACCGGCGTTGCGCATGTCAACTCGACATTCAACAACACGCTGATCACCATCACAGACGCTCAGGGCAACTGTATTGCTTGGTCGTCAGCTGGTGCACAGGGTTTCAAGGGCTCACGTAAGTCCACTCCTTTTGCCGCTCAGATGGCTGCGGAAGATGTTGCGAAGAAGGCTCAAGAGCATGGTATGCGTACGCTTGAAGTTGAAGTAACGGGCCCGGGTTCAGGTCGTGAATCAGCATTGCGTGCATTGCAAGCTGCTGGTTTTACCATCACTTCGATCCGTGACGTGACGCCAATTCCACACAATGGCTGCCGTCCTCCTAAGAAGCGTCGCGTATAATTATTTCACCACTGTATGAACCATACGGTTCCTCTGCGGTTTCCAACTCGTGCCACGATTGAATGGTGGCAGATAAGGGAATGAACATATGATACAGAAAAATTGGCAAGATCTAATCAAGCCTAATAAAGTTGCTTTCCAGCCAGGTAGCACCAAGACTAAGGCGACTTTCGTTGCCGAGCCTCTTGAGCGTGGCTTTGGTTTGACACTTGGCAACGGTTTGCGCCGCGTGCTTTTGTCGTCGCTTCGTGGTGCTGCGGTTACCGCAGTGCAGATCGACGGCGTTTTGCATGAATTCTCATCGATTCCGGGCGTTCGCGAAGATGTTACAGACATCATCTTGAACATCAAGGAAATCGCAATCCGCATGGAAGGCGATGGTCCAAAACGCATGGTTGTTCGCAAGGCTGGTCCTGGCGTTGTAACGGCTGGCGATATTCAGACTGTTGGCGATGTTGAAGTCCTGAACCCAGAGCATGTAATTTGCACGCTCGACGTTGGTGCAGAAATTCGCATGGAATTCACGGTTTCTACCGGCAAGGGTTATGTTCCTGCCGATCGCAATCGTTCGGAAGATGCGCCTATTGGCCTTATTCCAGTCGATAGCTTGTATTCACCTGTCAAAAAGGTGTCTTACAAGGTAGAGAACACCCGCGAGGGCCAGTATCTTGACTATGACAAGCTGACTATGACCATCGAAACCGACGGTTCGGTTTCCGGCGAAGATGCAGTTGCCTATGCAGCCCGCATTTTGCAGGACCAATTGTCGATATTCGTGAACTTTGATGAGCCACAGAAGGAAGTTGCGGCAGATGTCGTTCCTGAATTGGCGTTCAACCCGGCACTCCTCAAGAAGGTGGACGAGTTGGAATTGTCTGTTCGTTCGGCAAACTGCCTGAAGAACGACAACATCGTTTATATTGGCGACCTTATCCAGAAGACCGAAGCAGAAATGCTCCGTACTCCGAACTTTGGCCGCAAGTCACTCAATGAAATCAAGGAAGTTCTCGCCTCTATGGGCCTGCATTTGGGCATGGAAGTGGCTGATTGGCCACCAGAGAACATTGATGATTTGGCCAAACGTTACGAAGATCAATATTAATAGGCAAAGCCTATTATAAACAATAAGTTGAAGGAGAAGGCTCATGCGCCACGGTAGTTCAGGCCGCAAGCTAAACCGGACAGCATCCCATCGTAAAGCCATGTTCGCGAACATGTCTGCATCGTTGATTGAGCACGAGCAAATCGTGACAACCATCGAAAAGGCGAAGGAACTGCGTCCTATCGTAGAAAAGCTGATTACGCTCGGCAAGAAGGGTGACCTTCACGCACGTCGTCAGGCAATTTCGCAGATCCGCGACGAAACGCAGGTTCGCAAGTTGTTTGCATCGCTCGCACCACGCTATGCTGATCGTCACGGCGGTTATGTGCGCATCATGCGTGCCGGCTATCGTCACGGCGACAATGCAGCTTTGGCTGTTATTGAGTTCGTTGATCGCGATGCATCGGCTAAGGGCGCAGGCGATAAGGTTCGCGTTGAAGCAGAACGTGCAGCGGAAGCTGCAGCAGCGTAATTGCTTTATTTGATTTGTCTTAAGGCCCGGCTTTTAGTCGGGCCTTTGGCGTTTTAACAGGCCCTACTGGAAACGCTTGCCATTCCAACGTACGACTTTGGTTTGCGACCCGGCTGGCCCTACTACAAACTTCAATCGCCCGCCGGGCAATTTGTTCACGCCATAAGCTATGCTGAGAATGTTACTTAGCTCTGTCGCTGGTTTTAGAAGACTACCTTTGCGCACATAGACGAGAATTTCGCACGCACCGCTCGGGCCGCAGTTTGCGCTCCGCTCGCCATTGTCACAATGGATGTTGGCGTGATCGAGAATTAGGTCCAATTTCCCGTCGCTGTTGATATCGGTTTCCCAAATTTGGGCGAACACGCCAGATGTGCCATTGCAGCCGATGATAACCTGCTGTTTGGCGAGATAGTTCGCCGCTTGCGATGCCGCCCAAGTGCCTTGTGAACTGGCAAGCACAACAGCGATAGCCATCAATAGGGCTCGCGTTTTTGTGTCATAGGTTTACCTCTTATATCGTTATTTTACCCCAAATGCCTAACTGTGGGCTGGCGGGCGTAAATCACCCGATCGGGTGAATATTGCTTGGCAACTGCCTTTTCTTTTCCCAAATTGCCGTCAATAGTGGTGCGGGTAGCATGAGGAATCTTCAATGTTCAAATCTTTGCGCCGGACTGTGGTTGTCACTTTGGCGGTGACATTTATTTCGTCTTTGGCCCTAGCTGAGGACCGAACAGGCGAGATCTTGGGTAAACTGTTTGATCAACTCATTGTCCCTCAAATTCAAAAGCAAGGCGCACCCGCACAACCCGTCGACAAGCGCGTGCCGCTCGGGCGCGGCGAGATGCAGCTGTCGTTTGCCCCGCTTGTCAAACTTACATCACCGAGCGTGGTGAATGTCTATGCTGCGCGCAAGGTGCAGGGCCAATCCATGTTTGGTGGGGATCCTTTTTTTGAGCAATTTTTTGGTCAAGATTTTTCCGGTCCGCCGCGTATGCAGCAGTCCCTTGGGTCGGGTGTTATCGTTGATCCGTCTGGCCTTATTGTCACGAACAATCATGTGATAGCCGACGCCGACGAAGTGAAGGTTGCGCTCGCAGATGGTCGTGAGTTTGACAGCATTGTCATTTTGAAAGATGCGCGGGTTGATCTGGCAATTTTGAAAATCAAACCAACAGCGCCACTTCCGGCTATGCCGTTTGCTGATTCTGATCAGATTGAAGTGGGTGATTTGGTGCTTGCTATGGGTAATCCATTTGGCGTTGGTCAGACCACCACCAGTGGCATCATTTCGGCGCTTGCGCGAAACCAAGTCGGTGTGTCTGATTTTGGCTCGTTTATTCAAACTGATGCTGCAATCAATCCCGGCAATTCCGGAGGTGCGCTTATTAGCATGTCGGGCCAGCTTATTGGCATCAATACGGCGATATTCTCCAAGTCCGGCGGCTCAGTCGGTATCGGCTTTGCAATCCCGTCCAACATGGTGCGCACGTTTGTTGAGACCGCCAAGGGTGGAGGCACACATTTTGACCGGCCTTATATTGGCGCGACATTTGAGGCTGTCACCTCAGATATTGCCGATAGCTTGGGCATGGACAGGCCTAAGGGCGTGTTGGTCAATGCCATTGTTCGCGGCGGGCCAGCGGAGAAAGCGGGCTTGAAAGTTGGTGACGTAATCACCGCCATGGACAATGCCCCAATCCACACACCTGATGATTTGGGTTATCGCCTATCTACCAAGGGGCTTGGCAAGATTGCGCAGTTCGAGGTGTTGAGCAAAGGCGCGACGCGGCTTATTCGTATGGCCATGGTGAAGGCACCGCAGGGCAATCCGGCAGACGATCAACTTATCACTGAACAAAGCCCGCTACGCGGCGCGACGCTGGCAAATCTCTCACCCGATCTCGCCGATGAATTACAAATTCCGACCGACCGCACAGGTGTTGTCATTAAGTCCATCAAGGACGGCTCAACAGCTCAGCAAATTGGCATGGAAGTTGGTGATATCATCCTAGAACTCAACCGCGTTGCCGCTATAGATGCTGCACAAGTTGGTGCCATCGCCCGTAAGCCTTCAAGCGTTTGGCGGTTCAAGATTGATCGCGGCGGGCAAATTATCACACAAGTGTTCAGGTAGAGCCAAGTGAGTGATTTGTTCGCGACGGATGCGTCTGACGTCGGTTATCGCCCGCTTGCGGATCGTTTGCGCCCTAAAGTTTTGGGTGACGTCACAGGACAAGTTCACCTTACAGGACCGGAGGGTGTGCTGACGCGTATGATCGCGTCAGGCTCGCTGGGTTCGATGATTTTTTGGGGACCGCCTGGCACGGGTAAGACCACGGTTGCGCGGCTGCTCGCTGGTGAAACGGGGCTGGCTTTTGAGCAAATTTCAGCGATTTTTTCCGGCGTCGCAGACCTCAAGAAAATGTTTGAAATGGCCCGCTCGCGGCGCATGGGCGGGCGGCAGACACTGTTGTTTGTCGATGAAATTCATCGCTTTAACCGCGCCCAGCAAGATAGTTTTCTTCCCGTTATGGAGGATGGCACAATTATTCTCGTTGGCGCGACAACTGAGAATCCATCGTTTGAACTGAATGCCGCTTTGTTGTCACGCGCCCGGGTTTTAACGTTTAAGTCCCATGACGAGGCTAGCATCGCTACGTTGCTAGAGCGTGCTGAAGCCTTGGAGGGCAGGGCACTTCCCGTGGATGATGATGCTCGGGAAATGCTCACCCGCATGGCCGACGGAGATGGCCGCGCGGCGTTGACGCTTGCCGAAGAGCTATGGCGTGCCGCAAAGCCGGATGAACTGTTTGACACTACAGCGTTACAAACAATCGTGCAGCGCCGTGCGCCGGTTTATGACAAGGGGCAGGATGGCCACTATAATCTGATTTCCGCATTGCATAAATCCGTGCGCGGGTCGGACCCGGATGCCGCGCTTTATTATCTCTCACGGATGTTGGATGCGGGTGAAAACCCGCTGTTCATTGGTCGACGCTTGGTGCGCATGGCATCGGAGGACATCGGTCTTGCCGACCCGCAGGCGCTGGTCATAACGCTTGCTGCGAAGGACGCGTACGACTACCTCGGCTCGCCCGAGGGGGAGTTGGCGTTGGCGCAAGCTTGTGTCTATCTGGCCACCGCGCCGAAATCCAACGCTGTTTATACCGCCTTTAAGGCAGCCACGCGCGCGGCCAAAGAGTTTGGCTCGCTCGTCCCGCCGCGCACCATTCTCAACGCGCCAACCAAGTTGATGAAAGACGAGGGATATGGCGAGGGCTATCAATACGACCACGATCAGCCCAACGCATTTTCCGGCCAAGATTACTTTCCGGAAAAGCTAGGCCGCCAGACGTTTTACGATCCGCCAGATCGCGGTTTTGAGCGCGATATTCGCAAACGGCTGGACTATTGGGCCAAGTTGCGGGCGGAGAAAGACGGAAAATAGTAACAATTTTCGGAATATTATCCATGAAAATACCGGCCGTTGACCTTCCCCCTTGTTAGATATCGCCCGTCCGCGCCGTCTTTCCGGCCAAGCGCAGCGCAGAGCCGGAATCCAGAGTTGGATGGTCGATATTTCACTCGCTGTTCGGCATCCAACCTTATGATTTCAATAAGATTTCGCCGAAATCGCACGTCACTTTCACAGTCCACGGCTCTGGATTCCGGGTTCCGCTTTGCGGCCCCGGAATGACGGCGGATGTGCATAAATTGTCCCCAGTCGATCTTATTATGGTGGTGATAGCCGCCATCTAATATTATTTTCATGAATCTTATCCACACCTCCCAAACCTCCCGCATAATCCACCTGCTCGTTGCAACGGGGACACGGAATTCATGATCCAAGTGTCTGTGGCAGCGGCCGGTGCTTTGCTGGCGGAAGGGATATCCGCTGGGTGTTGAACCCCCAAGCAGAGGCGCCGCCGGCCCGGCTCGCGATATGCATGACCAACGCAAATGATGGGAGGCTGTCGGGAGTGACAGGGCCAGCGCAAGAACACCGAGCTCGGGTGTGTGGCGATGTCACACATTAAAAACTTTGAGAAGGCAGGACCACACACCCGGCTTCCCCAAGGATTTCAATGATCGGGCATCGACAAGATGAGCGCGATAACGGGAGAAGTTTGCGCGTCTGCATGTGATGATTTTGTTTGGTCAGCCTTGCATTTCACGATACAAACAATGCAAAAGCAGCACCAAGCGGATCATGCGCAAAACGTGCCCAATGCAATTATGAATGGACGCACTGAGATGGATAGAGCCACACAAAAACTGATCAAGCGCCTCGTTATTGCGATTCCGCTTATCGCGCTGGGGCTTTATTACATCCCGTGGGTATTCGCGTTTTTTGCTGTCACCGGATTGATTGACGTGATGCGCAACAAGGGAAAAACGCTCTTGATGTTCAATCGCTATTTCTTTGGCAATGGCATTCCTACATGGCTTTTGTCGCCATTCAATTTGTTCGTGGATTTGCTGAGCTATCGCAATCCCGGCATTTATACATTGGAAGATTTTCCACCAGCGTACCGTGATGAAATCAACGGTGTGCTGGATATTTTTAAAGCCCGCCGCAATGAGATCATTGCTGAAATTGACACAAAATTTGAAGCTGGTCGTCGCGGCATGTATGTTTATCGCTGGTATGGCAAGCAGTTCATCGACAATGTGCCGGAGTTCAATAAGGACTTCAAATACGTTAAAACGATTGCCGTTTCCGTATTCAGCGGCAAGGAATCGACGACTTGGCATTATGGTCCTATCCGGCTTTCGCTGCGTCTGCTGTTGAATCTGCGTCCGGCGGAGACCGACCGCGTGTTTATCGAATGCAATGGCGTCCAGCATCGCTGGCGTGATAACCCGCTGTATATCTTCGACGATACGTTGTTCCACCGCTCAGTAAATGAGCATGACGGCCGCCGCTACAATGTTTTTATGGATGTTATTCGCCCTTCGCCATTTCCAAAATTGATAGCGGCAATGTTGTCTGTCGTTTCCGTCAGCGTCGAGCGCATCAATGCGATGTTCTACAAAAATTGGACCATGATTAGCGGCGCGAAGAAGAAATAAGCGATGCTCCAAATTCTGTTGGTGGCAATTGGTGGGGGGATTGGCGCATCGCTGCGCTATATCGTAAATCTTGGCGCACTGAGATTGCTGGGCGTAAATGCGCTTTGGGGTACAGCCGCCATCAATATTTTAGGCTCGTTCGCAATGGGCCTGTTTATTGAATTGCTCGCGCGCCGCTACGTCGGCTCGCCGGAATTGCGGCTGTTCGTGGCCACGGGGATATTAGGCGGCTTTACTACTTTTTCGGCATTTTCGCTCGATTTTGCGGTGTTGTTCGAACGCGGAGATCTCGCACAGGCCTTTAGTTATGTGGCAATCAGCGTGATTATCTCAATTGCTGCCCTGTTTGCGGGATTATACCTCGCCAGAGCCCTCGCGTGATGCTATCGCCAAGCGCGAATGAATGGATGAATTATGGCTGGCGTTGAACTCAAAATCGTAACTCAAGATGAAGCCGGAATGCGGCTGGACCGTTGGTTCAAGGTGCATTTTCCCGGCCTTGGTTTTGGACCGTTACAAAAGCTTCTTCGCTCCGGCCAAGTCCGTATCGATGGCGGCCGCGCCAAATCCGAAACCCGCGTTGTTGTCGGCCAGTCCATTCGCATTCCGCCAATGAATGTAGATGAGGCCAAATCTGGGCCTCTCACCGGCAAGACAATCCGTGGTCAGGAAGACGGCGATGTTTTGCGCCAAATGCTGCTTTATGAAGACGATAAGGTCTATGTCTTCAACAAGCCTTCCGGCTTAGCCGTGCAAGGCGGATCCGGTGTTGTTCGCAATGTCGATGACATGCTGGAAGCATGGCGCAGCAAAAAGGGCGAGAAGCCTCGCTTGGTCCATCGTATTGACCGTGATACATCCGGTGTCCTTGTTGTCGCCCGCACCCGCAGCGCGGCGCAAAGCCTCACCAAAGCCTTCCGCGATCGCGTGACGGGTAAGACTTATTGGGCATTAGTCAAAGGCGTGCCGCCGAAGCGTGAGGGTAAAATTTCCTCTTGGCTGGTCAAGGAAGAGACTGAGGATGGCGACCGTATGCGCGTCGCCACTCATGGCGAGCGCGGCGCGGACCATGCAATTACCAACTATCGCATTATCGAAACCGCAGGCCAGCGCGTTACGTGGATGGAGCTTTCACCACATACCGGCCGCACCCATCAATTGCGTGTTCACATGCTCAATTTGGGTTGCCCGATTCTTGGCGACCCTAAATATTTTGAGACCGATAAAAACTGGGAATTGCCGGGCGGCCTGCAAAACCGTCTGCATCTTCACGCACGGCGCATTGTTATTCCTCATCCGGACGGCGGTGATATTGATGTCTCCGCGCCGCTACCGCCGCATATGGTTCAATCATGGAATCTGCTCGGTTTTGAAGAGGCCGATGGCACTGAATGAGCCAATCGCAAGCCATTGAACGGCGCTCACATTTAGACAGTTTTGCTATCACCACGATGCTGGTGTTGACCGTGATTTGGGGGCTGAATACTGTTTTATCAAAAGTATGGATGCTCGGGTTTAATCCAGTTTTGATGAATTTGCTGCGCTCTACCATTGCGATGGCTGCAATTTTCCTGTGGTGTTACTGGCGCGGCATCGCGGTATTTAGCCGCGATGGCTCGCTAAAAGCCGGACTGATAGTCGGGGCGCTGTTTGGCATCGAGTTTGTGTTGATTTACGCAGGGCTCGATTTGACCAGCGCTTCACGCTGCATTTTGATGACCAACACCATGCCATTTTTCGTGATGATCGGTGCGCATTTTATACTTGGTGAGCGCATAACTACGAGCAAATTTGTTGGTATTATCGTGGCATTTGTCGGTGTGGCTGTCGTATTTTTGGATAAGCTGAGCCTTCCGTCGCCGCAAGCACTTTATGGCGACTTTTTGAGTCTGCTTGGCGGTTTGGCATGGGCGGCGACGACACTTTGCATTCGCAAATTTGGGCTCACAAAAATCGCGCCCGAAAAAACTCTGCTTTATCAGTTGTCTGGGGCTGTGATTGTAGCGCTCCCATTCCTACCATTTTCGGGACCATGGGTTCGTGATGTGACATGGCTTCCTGTTGCCAGCCTTCTGTTCCAGGCGCTCATTGTCGTTGCTATCACCTATGTCGTCTGGTTTTGGATGGTGGCTCGCTATCCAGCGACCGGCTTGACAGTTTTCACCTTTTTATCGCCCGTATTTGGCGTCATGTTCGGCGGGTTGCTTCTGGGCGAACCAATGACGCTGGGCTTGTTTGCAGGTCTTGGCTTGGTTGTTCTCGGATCAATTTTGGTCAACTTTGAATTTCGCGGGCGGATGATATGACGAAAAAGCTGGTGCTGTTTGATTGCGATGGCACAATTGTTGATAGCGTTGGTATTATCCATGGCGCGATGGAACGGACATTCGCCGAGGCAGGACATAATGTGCCGCCAGAGTCAGCCACGCGCTCAATCATTGGCCTAACATTGGACATCGCCATTGCCCGAATAATCGGCAAGCCGGTTGATGCGGAAGTGCTGAAAATGACCGAGCGCTACAAGGCGCATTTCCACAAAATTCGTGCCAAGCCGGGCTTTCATGAACCGCTTTTTGAAGGCATGGCCGAGCTCGTTATGGATCTGGCAAACCATGACGATGTGGTGCTTGGGCTGGTAACAGGCAAAAGCCAGCGCGGTGTCGGTTTGGTGTTTGATACGCATGGCTTACACGGCCATTTCGTCACCATACGTACTGCCGATGATTGTCCGTCCAAGCCGGATCCCGCCATGGTGCTCGAATGCTGCGCCGAGACTGGGTTTGATCCTTCGGACTGCATCGTTATTGGCGATTCCATCTATGACATGCAAATGGCGAAAGCTGCGGGTGCGGGTGCTATCGGTGTGGCATGGGGCTATAATGGTGTGCATTTACTACGCGAAGGCGGCGCCGATGACATTGCCCGCGATGTCGGCGAGTTGAGAGTTCTGTTGGAGCAGTTTTATGGTTGATATTCTTTCTGATTTTGACATTCGCACTATGCTGTCCGATCCGGACCCGGTGAAGCGCGCGCAAAAGCAGATGAAAACGCCTATGGTCAAGCGCTTTTATAAGGATGTAACTGTTGGCGAGCAGGGCGGCGAATATGTCATTTTGCTTGATGGTCGCCCCCTGAAAACACCGGCAAAGAAACTGTTTGTGTTCCCCACACACGCCGCCGCCACACTTGTAGCCACCGAGTATGATGCGCAATTGGTCGAAATCAATCCGGCAAAAATGCAAATGACGCGGTTAGCAAATACCGCCGTTGATGGTGTTGCAACCGAGCTTAATGCCGTCATTGCCGACATGCAGAAGTTCGCGGGCAGTGATCTGCTCTGCTATCGCTCTGAAGGTCCGGAGCGACTGGTGGAGAGGCAGGCGGCGAGCTGGGATCGTTATTTGAATTGGACGAAAGCGGCATTGGGTGCGGAGTTCAAAACCACCGCGGGAGTTATGCCGGTTCAGCAAGACCAACAGGCCGTTGCGGCTATTGGCGCGGCGCTGCGCACATTCACCCATCCACTCGCCATTGCATCATTGCATCAAATGACATCGCTGACAGGTTCGGTCATCCTTGCACTGGCGGTTGGGATGGGCGAAGTTACGGCCACCGAGGCGTGGACAGCTGCTCATGTTGATGAAGATTGGGGCCTTGAAATGTGGGGCGCGGATGATGATGCGGCTGCGCGCAAGGCCTATCGTTGGCTGGATATGGAAGCAGCGGATAAAATGCTGAAAGCGGTTCAATAAAACCAACTAACATCTTGTAAAAATTGACAAACCCCGGTGTTTCCACCGGGGGGTTCTTGTTAAGATCAGTGCTTACACCGAATAGTACATATCGTATTCGACTGGATGCGGGGTCATTTCGAAACGCATCACTTCGGCCATCTTCAGTTCGATGAAGGCGTCGATCATGCTATCGTCAAACACGCCGCCGGCTGTCAAGAACGCACGGTCCTTGTCGAGGCTGGCAAGCGCTTCGCGGAGTGAACCACAAACGGTTGGGATCTTCTTGAGTTCCTTTGGTGGCAGATCGTAAAGATCCTTATCCATTGGTTGACCAGGATGGATCTTGTTCTTGATACCATCAAGACCGGCCATCAAGAGAGCCGAGAAGGCGAGGTATGGGTTTGCACCTGGATCTGGGAACCGAACTTCAACACGGCGGGACTTTGGACCCACACCGTGTGGAATGCGGCAAGAAGCTGAACGGTTGCGGGCAGAATATGCCAACAGAACCGGAGCTTCATAGCCTGGAACTAAACGCTTGTAGGAATTTGTCAAAGGATTGGTGAAAGCATTACATGCCTTGGCATGCTTGATAACGCCGCCGATGAAGTACAAGCAGTTTTCGGAAAGACCGGCGTATTGATCGCCAGCGAATGTTGGCTTGCCGCCCTTCCAGATAGAGAAGTGCAAGTGCATGCCTGAGCCATTATCACCGAAAATTGGCTTCGGCATGAACGTTGCGGTTTTGCCGTAAGCATTGGCAACTTGGTGCACAACATACTTGTAGATCTGCATCTTGTCAGCGTTGCGAACCAATGTGTCGAACTTCACACCGAGCTCGTGCTGGGCCGCTGCAACTTCGTGGTGATGCTTTTCAACAGTCACGCCCATGTCGGACAAAACTGTCAGCATTTCGGAGCGCATATCCTGGCAAGAATCCACTGGTGGTACAGGGAAATAGCCGCCCTTTACGCGTGGACGATGGCCAAGGTTGCCGGTTTCATAATCAGTGTCGTCGTTTGACGGCAATTCGTTAGAATCGATCTTGAAGCCTGTGTTGTAAGGATCAGCCTTGAACTTCACGTCATCGAAAATAAAGAATTCAGCCTCTGGTCCAACATAAACTGTGTCGCCAATGCCCAAAGTCTTCATGTAGGCTTCTGCGGCCTTGGCAATGCCGCGTGGGTCGCGGTCATATTTTTGGCCAGACAGCGGCTCAAGAATATCGCACATGATAACCATGGTTGATTGCGCGAAGAAAGGGTCCATGTGGACAGTTTCTGGATCAGGCATCAACACCATGTCGGATTCATTGATGGCCTTCCAGCCGGCGATGGACGAACCATCGAACATGACACCATCGGTGAACATGTCTTCATCAACGCAAACTACGTCCATGGTTACATGGTGCATCTTGCCTTTTGGATCGGTGAAGCGAAGGTCCACGAACTTAACGTCCTTGTCCTTGATTTGCTTCAGGATTTCACTTGCCGTTGCCATATCTTCATTCCCTTGGCTGGTGTGTTAAATTTAGAAAAGTCCGCAGTTTTTATACCGCATCGTTGCCGGATTCACCGGTGCGAATTCGAATAACTTCTTCAATATTGGAGACAAAAATCTTGCCGTCGCCGATACGGCCCGTTTGCGCTGCCTTGCGAATGGCGTCAATGGCCGCTTCGACATTTTCATCCATCAAAACGACTTCAATCTTCACTTTTGGGAGGAAATCAACAACATATTCAGCGCCGCGATAGAGTTCGGTATGCCCTTTTTGACGCCCGAAGCCTTTTGCCTCTGTAACTGTGATGCCCTGCAAACCGACTTCCTGAAGGGCTTCCTTCACTTCGTCCAGCTTGAACGGCTTAATGATGGCTTCGATTTTCTTCATGGAAGGCGTCTCCGTATGAGTGAGGGTGGCATTATGCCTGTCCTCGATACTTTGAAAGCAGGTTTTATGCCAATTGAAGTCTCAATTCTGAGGAGATGATTTTTTGATTTTGC
>JANPBE010000746.1:0-9426 GCA_031430295.1 Phyllobacterium sp. | reverse complement strand
GACATTCGCGCAAAGGTGACGCTACTGGCATAATATAGAACCGAAAAAAGCCGAACCTTGAGGGACAGTTTTTATTCTTCAAGAAGGGGATACCTTATGGCCGATTATTTGGCAGACGTGCGTAAGTACGATGCTACCGCTGACGAAGCTATCGTTGGTAAGATTGTAAAGCACCTTGGCATTGCACTGCGCAACAAGGATTCATCGCTGGTTTCATGCAGCGACCCTGCTGAACTCGACCGCGTTCGTGAAAAGTGGTGCGTTAAGAAATTTGGCGAGACCGATGCTGCAAAATGCGATGGCATTATTGCGAAGGTATGCGAGACAATGAAGGCCGACACCTCCAAGGGTCGTGTCACATTCTACTATCTCGGTGCCAAGCATCTTGGTAAGCTGACAGCACTGTAGATTTTATAGTTTCAGGAAACTCCGGTTGCGTGATGTGACCGGGGTTTTTTGTTGCTTTGCGGTTGGGTTTTGCTCCAATAATCCAAGCCTCGAATCGTAAGGACCAAATATGCGCGCTTACCTCACGCTGCTGCAACATGTGCTTGATACGGGCGTTGATCGCGGGGATCGAACTGGTACTGGCACGCGCTCGGTGTTTGGCTATCAGATGCGCTATAATTTGGCTGAAGGATTTCCGGTTCTCACCACAAAGAAGTTGCACCTCAAGTCTATAATCCATGAGCTTTTGTGGTTTTTGGCGGGCGACACGAATATTAAATATTTGAAAGATCATGGCGTTTCGATTTGGGATGATTGGGCGGATGACAAGGGCGAGTTGGGGCCGGTTTATGGCTATCAGTGGCGCTCATGGCCGTCACCCGATGGCGGGTCAGTTGACCAGATTGCTAATCTCATTGAGCAGATTAAAAAGAACCCATCGTCGCGGCGGTTGATTGTTTCGGCATGGAATCCGGCGCAGGTGGACCAGATGGCGCTGCCGCCTTGCCATTGTCTGTTTCAGTTTCATGTCGCAAACGGCAAATTATCGTGTCAGCTTTACCAGCGTTCTGCAGATATTTTCCTCGGCGTTCCCTTTAATATCGCCTCGTATGCGCTGCTGACGATGATGGTGGCGCAGGTTTGCGGGCTGGAGGCGGGCGAATTTATCCATACATTAGGTGATGCGCATATTTATGCCAATCATTTCGAACAGGCTAAGTTGCAGCTTACGAGAACCCCGAAGGCGCTACCGAAGATGATTATCAATCCGGATGTGAAAGATATTTTCAGCTTCAAGTTCGAGGATTTCGAATTGCAGGGGTACGAACCTGACGCACACATCAAAGCACCGATTGCGGTCTAAATCGTGATGCTTTACGCTTGTCTTGCTGGGGCTTGGTGCGGAGAGACACAATGAAAATTTTAGCTAGTTTGGTTGCGTCGTTGTGGCTGACGACGGCCCCTGCATTTGCCAATGACACAACTGCACAAGTGGCGGCAGGTGGGCTGATTTATGTTCAGAATGAACATGTGTCGATGGTGGATGAAAAGCTCTACATATCTATGGAGAAGATCACTGTTGATTATGTTTTCCACAATAATTCGGACAAAGACGTTGAAAGCCTAATCGCGTTTCCGTTCCCCGATGTGACTGGTTCCGGAGACTTTATGGATGGGGTTCCGGACACTGAGTCCGACAATTTTCTTGATTTTCAGGCGACACAAGACGGCAAGCCCATTGTTCCAGACCTACAACAGCGGGCGTTTAGTCTCGGGCTGGATGTGACGGATGAGTTGGTGAAGGCTGGCGTTCCGCTGGTTCCGTTCGGGAATAAGACGGGGGGAGCGCTGAATAAGATTTCTCCTGCTCTTGCTGCGGATTGGGAAAAGCGCGGCATGATTATCGGGCAGGAGATTGATAATGGCAGCGGAATGCAAAGGGATTTGGTTCCGGTTTGGACTCTGAAATCCGCCTATTATTGGAAGACAATGTTTCCTGCGGGCAAGGATGTTGCTGTCAGTCACAAATATAAGTCGGGCACCGGTGGCACGGTGGCTGTGACCTTCTTGGATGATGACCCTGCCAACACCACGCAGGCTGAATATAAGCAGAAATACTGTGTGGATGATGATTTGATAAAATCGCTGCGCAAGGCAGAAGAAGCGCGCCGTGCCGCTGGCGGCTATGCAGCGTTTTTTGAAAATTGGGTCGGCTATATTTTAACGACCGGCAATAATTGGTCGGGCCCGATCGGACATTTCACGCTGACTATTGATAAGGGCGACCCTGCGAATCTGGTGAGTTTTTGTGGCGAAGGCGTGAAGAAGACCGGACCAACGACATTCAAGATGACCAAGGAAGATTTTTACCCGGACAAAGACTTGGAAATTCTGTTTCTGACGGCTGTTAAAGACCAATGAGCATTGAGAACCTGCCCACAATCACGCTGGTGGTAGCGGTGGCCAGCAATGGCGTGATTGGTAGCAATGGCGGGATGCCGTGGAAATTGTCGGGCGATTTGAAACGCTTTAAGGCGGACACGATGGGGCGGCCTGTGGTTATGGGCCGTAAGACGTGGGCCGCCATTGGCAAGGCGCTGCCGGGACGCGACAATATTATCATCACGCGCGATCTTGCGTTTAAGGCTGAAGGCGCGTTTGTGGCCTCCGGCATTTCGTCTGCGATGTTGTTTGCTGAGGTGATGGCGACGCGACGCGGGGCAGATGATATTGCTATTATTGGCGGCGGCGAAATTTACCGGCAGATGTTTGATAGGGCCGACAGGCTGATTGTGACACATGTTGACGGCGTACTTGATGGCGATACAGTATTTCCGGAAATATCCGGTGAAACTTGGCAAGAAATAGAAAGCGAAGCCTTTCCGGCGGGCGAAAAGGACAGCCATGCTACGCGCCGTGTGGTTTATCAGCGCAAACGCTAACCAAACCAGCGAACTTGTGTGGGTATTTGTCACTTGCCGTTGAATAGTCGGACCTAGCTTCCTATAACTGTAGCTGAACGATAATTTTAAGATTTACCGCGCATGTCGCGCTTAGAAAGGTCAACAATGCCTTGGAATAACCAGAACGACGGCGGTGGTCCGTGGAAACCTTCGGATAAGAACGAGCCGAGCAAGGGCGGACCATGGGGACAGGGGCCAAAAAGCCCTCGTGGCGGCGGACCGGGCACGCCGCCTGACTTGGAAGAATTATTGCGTCGAGGCCAAGACAAGCTGCGACAAGCACTGCCGGGCGGCGGCGGGGCAAATCCGGTATTCTTCGGGTTGGCGGCTGTCGGTGTTCTAGCGCTGGTCCTTAGCCAAGCATTTTATACTGTACAGCCGGATGAATTGGGCCAAGAGTTGCGTCTCGGCAAGCCGAAGGCGACTGTCTCTGAGCCGGGCTTGCATCTTTTGATGTGGCCGATTGATACGGTGGAGATTGTATCCACGACGCAGAACCGTGAGCAGATTGGTTCGTCTAACGCCCCTACGGCTTCCGGCCGTAAGGAAGGGCAAATGCTTTCAAGCGACCAAAATGTGGTGGATGTGAATTTCACCGTGATCTGGCAGGTTGCGGACCCTAAGAAGTTTCTTTTCGGTGTGGATTCGCAGCGCGACATGGTGCGCATGGTGGCGGAAAGCGCAATGCGTGAATATGTTGGCCGCGCGACAGGCGAGAGCGTTCGTACAGGACGACGCCAAGAACTTGAAGACCAAGTGCGCACCCAAACGCAATCCACACTCGATAGCTATGGCGCTGGTGTGACCATTGTTGGTGTGCAGCTGGAAAAGGCCGACCCGCCTGCGGAAGTGGCAGATGCGTTTGAAGAAGTGCAGCGTGCACAGCAAAACCAAGATCAGTTCCAGCGCGAGGCGGAAGCCTATGCCAACAAACGCCTCGGCGAGGCGCGCGGTGAGGCCTCACGTATGCGCGAAGAAGCGCAAGGTTATAAGCAAAGTGTGATTGCTGAGGCGCAAGGTCAAGCGTCACGTTTCGTGTCGGTGTATAACGAATACGCCAAGGCAAAGGATGTGACGCGCGAGCGGCTCTATCTTGAAACGATTGAGCAAGTGTTTGGAAAATCGCGTAAAATTATAATGGAGCCGGGCGGGCAGGGTGTCGTGCCTTACCTTCCACTCAATGATTTGGCTGCGCCTAAAAGCGCGCCGGTAGCAAAGTAAGGATGATGGACATGAATAGACTTCCTTACATTGGTATTGGTTTAGCCTTGGTGGCTGGCCTCATTTACTCTTCGATTTTTGTTGTTTCGCCCAAAGAACAGGCATTGGTGTTGCGGTTTGGTGAAATTACGCGGGTAATCAACGAACCGGGCCTCTATTTCAAAATGCCGACGACAATTGTCGACTCGGTACAGTTTAGCGAGAAGCGCGTGCTGCGCGTCGAGCTGGATGATATTCGTGTGCAGGTAAAAGACGGCCGGCGCTATGTTGTCGATGCGTTCGTAGCCTACCGGATTACTGACCCGCGCAAGTTCCGCGAAACCGTTGTTGGCAGTGTTGATATGCTGAAAGACAATATGCGCACGCGTCTTGATGCATCGCTCCGCAGTGTTTACGGGCAGCGCTCGTTTGAAGATGCGCTGTCAGATCAGCGCTTACAGATGATGCAAGAAGTGAAGCGTCAATTGACACCGCAAGCGCTGGTTTTGGGCGTTGACGTGGTTGACGTTCGCATTTTGCGCACGGATTTGCTGGAAGAAGTTTCTGCGCAAACGTTCGAGCGCATGAAGGCGGAGCGATTGGCGGAAGCGGCTCAATTGCGCGCTTTTGGTAATCAGCAGTCAACCCGCATTAAGGCCGAAGCGGACCGTGAAGCAGTTGTAACCGTTGCGGAAGCGCAAAAGGATGCAGAAATTCTTCGTGGTCAGGGCGATGCCGAACGCAACAAAGTGTTTGCCGAGGCCTATACGCGCGATCCTGAGTTCTTTGCGTTTTATCGCTCACTGCAAGCCTATCAGACAGGCATCGCAGGCGAAGGCACCACGTTGGTGTTGTCGCCGGACTCGCCATTCTTCAAATATCTGAATAGTGCAACTGGCACTCCATCGGGAACACCTGCTGCGCCTGCGCAATGAGCGACTTTCTAACGGCCCTCGGACTCTTGTTTGTGTTCGAGGGCCTTATTTATTGCGGTGTTCCGGGAGGGGCGAAGCGGATGGCGGTAGAAGTTCTCAAGCTACCGGAAAGCACCATTCGCATTTTTGGACTAGTATCAATGGTGCTGGGCCTCGGGATTGTCTGGATTGTACGGGGCTGAAGCGAACACGCAAGTTTGATTGTGACGAAGGTTGCCTTGTCGCAATGGAGCCTTATTTTTCACACAAGTTCCGCGCGAATTGATTTTATAGTTGCCCTGCGGGGTGGGAGAGACTGACATGGCGCTAGCACTGAAGAAAACTTTATTAGGCCGGTTTGTGATTGTCGCGGGCATGTCTGCGTTGATGCTGACAAGCTCGATTTCGCTGGTCGCGCCGGCTTATGCCAATGGCCCAGCGTCTGTCGCTGATCTCGCTGCCGGACTGCTGGACGCTGTTGTGAACATTTCCACATCGCAAACTATAAATGGTCCGGATGATGGTGGCCCGGAGAGTGAACAACCATCGCCATTGCCAAAAATGCCGGATGGCTCGCCATTCCAGCAGTTCTTTGATGATTTTTTCAAAGATCAAGGCGGGAATGGAAACGGTCCGGATGGCGGCAATAATGGTTCCCGCAAAGTACAGTCGCTAGGTTCGGGATTTGTAATAGATGCTGTTGAGGGCATTATTATCACAAACAATCATGTGATTGATGGTGCGGATGATATTGAAATCAATTTCACAGACGGCAAAAAGCTTAAGGCTACACTCGTTGGTAAAGATGCCAAGACAGATTTGGCTGTGCTTAAAGTGGATGCCAGCAAGCATAAGCTGACAGCGGTGAAGTTTGGTGATTCCGAAAAAGCGCGCATTGGCGACTGGGTTATGGCGATTGGTAATCCGTTTGGCCTTGGTGGCACGGTGACGGTGGGCATTATCTCCGCCCGCAACCGTGATATTCAATCCGGTCCTTATGATCGGTTCATCCAGACGGATGCGGCCATTAACAAGGGCAACTCCGGCGGACCACTGTTTAATATGGACGGCGATGTTATCGGCATTAACTCCGCAATCATTTCGCCCACAGGCGGCTCGATTGGTCTTGGGTTCTCCATTCCGGCGGAACTCGCCAGCGGTGTTGTGGATCAATTGCGTAAATTTGGCGAGACGCGTCGCGGCTGGCTGGGCGTGCGCATTCAGCCCGTGACCGATGACATTGCCGAAAGCCTTGGCATGGCAAACTCTGAAGGCGCGTTGATTGCTGGCATTATCAAGGGCAGTCCAGTCGCCGATGGCACACTTGTGGCTGGTGACGTTGTGAAAATGTTCGACGGCAAGCCGATTAAAGATGTGCGCGATTTAACACGGATGGTTGGGGATAGCGCTGTTGGTAAGGTTGTGGACGTCGTTATCGTTCGCAAGGGCGCTGAACAGACGGTAAAAATTACGCTCGGCCGTCTTGAAGATGGCGAAGCCAAAATGGCGGAAAATGGTGACAAGGGCGGCGACAAGCCAATCGTCAAACCGTTGGATACCAAGGTGCTTGGTATGACGCTTGATGATTTGACACCGGAAAAGCGCAAGGCTGCTGGAATCGCGGAGGATATCAAAGGCGTTTTAATATCCAAAGTCGAGCCAAATTCTGCTGCTGCTGAAAAGCGAATTGAAGCTGGTGAAGTGATTACCGAAGTTGCTCAGGAAGCTGTGACTACGGCGAAGGATTTGGTTGCACGCATTGAAAAGCTGAAGACTGAAGGCCGCAAGAATGCGCTGTTGATGGTTTCATCCAAGACTGGCGAACTGCGGTTCTTGACGCTGCGGATTGAGTAGGATTGAATTAGATAGATGATGAGAAAGGCGACCTTTGGGTTGCCTTTTTTGTTTAATCCACGAAATCGGATTTCCGATATCCCTGCATATATAAAAGCGCGGTCAAATCGCCGTGGTTGATGCGGTGTTTTGCTTGGGCGGCGACGGAGGGTTTGGCGTGTAGCGCTACGCCGCTTCCGGCCAACTCGATCATGGCTAAGTCATTGGCACCATCACCGACCGCCATTGCATCTTGTGGTGTGATGCCAAGACGAGCGGTGATTGCCATAAGGGCGTCGGCCTTGGCCTGTTTGCCCAGGATTGGCTCGGCGACGAGGCCGGAGAAGACATAGTTCTCTTCCAACAAAATATTGGCCTGATTTTCATCAAACCCGAGCATGGCGGCGACTGGATTGGTGAAACAGGTGAAGCCGCCGGAGACCAGCGCCGTATAGCCGCCATTGGCTTTCATGGTGGCGATTAGCTCTTTGCCGCCAGGCGTTAGTGTTATGCGCTCAGCAATGACTTTGCTGACGACTTCTGCTGGCAGGCCTTTGAGCAATGCCACACGCTCGCGTAGCGCAGACTCGAACGGGATTTCTCCATTCATGGCGCGGGCGGTGATGGCGGAGACATGGGCTTTTAAACCGACAACATCGGCGAGTTCATCAATGCATTCTTGGCCGATCATAGTGGAGTCCATATCGGCTATGAGAAGCGTTTTGCGGCGGTTGTCCGCATCCTGCACGACGCGATCTATGGGAAGCGCCCCAAGGGCGACATCGATGAACTCAATGGCTTCTGAGGCGCTCATGGTGTCTGCTAAGATAATATCACAGGCGATACCGTCAGCCAGCCAATAAAGCGCCGTTGCGCCAAGGGCTTGCTGTGCGCTATGCGCTAAGTCGCTGGTCAAAATGGGATTGGCGGGATTTGCGATGAGCGTAACGACTAACATGAAGAGCCTTTGAGACAATGCGCGGAAACACGACCCTGATAGCGGGACCAACTGCCAGCGGCAAGTCTGCTTATGCTGTGCAGATTGCCAAAGAACGGGATGGCATTGTGGTCAACGCGGATTCGATGCAGGTTTATGATGTGCTGCGCGTGTTGACTGCGCGGCCAAGTGATGAGGAAATGGACGGCGTCGAGCACCGCATGTACGGCCATGTCCACCCTTCTCAGCTCTATTCGACGGGGCGTTGGCTGAGTGATGTGGAGGCCTTATTTGCGGACCCCGCTCTGGCAGACAGGCATTTGGTATTTGTTGGCGGCACGGGTTTGTATTTCAAAGCCTTGCTTGGGGGCTTGTCGCAAATGCCAGAAATTCCTGACGATGTGCGCAATCATTGGCGTCAAAGGCTGGTGGATGACGGCTCAATTCGGCTTCACGCAGAATTAGCGGCACGGGACGCTGACACGGCGGCATGGCTGAAACCACAAGATGGTCAGCGCATAGTGCGTGCGATTGAGGTGTTTGAGACGTCTGGAAAGCCGATAAGTCACTGGCAAAAGCAAACCGGAAAACCTCTGATTAACGAGGCAAGTTCCGCCAAAATATGCCTTGCTCCGGACCGTGAAATGCTACGTGCAAAGATCAACCAACGCTTCGCTTTGATGCTCGAAACAGGCGCGCTGGACGAAGTGCGTGCGCTCAATATGCTGGAACTCGACCCCGCGTTGCCAGCGATGAAAGCAATCGGCGTGCGCGAAATTACGGCGTTTTTTGCGGATAAAATGACAATTGACGATGTTATTACGCTTTGTAGCGCCGCGACACGGCAATATGCCAAGCGACAAATGACATGGATGCGCAATCAATTTGACGAAAGTTGGCAGCGCATTATCACACGCTAATTCAACCGGTCGTAAGCTAATGTTTACCATGTTTGTGGTATTCGGAATTTGAAGCATTTTTGCGGTGATTTTCATGACCCGCATTAACTGCTGAGAAAGTGACGTCGCTTACCTTAACGTCACAAAGGTGGAGCGTTGATGCGTTTTAAGTCTGTGGAAATTATGTTTATCCTGTGCTCAACGCTTGGTGCGATTGCGGCCGGATTGCTGTATTATGCAATATCATTAAACATTCCAGGTCAAGCGCCCGCACTCGACGAAGCTTCCCACGCAACAATGGGCCGCATGGTATATGTCGCTATGGCGCTCATATCAGTGTCGCTAGTTTTGGGTGTCTTTCTGATTTTTCCACAAATTCGCAATCAGACGAAAGAGCAGAACCGTTTGCAGGACATGACTGAAAGGCTTTCTGCCCGTTCCGATAACATGGAGCAGGTAGCGCTTACGGATGGTTTGACCGGCTTGCAAAACCGCCGCTATTTCGACGATGCGCTGGCGCAATATTTGGATGAATTCAAACGCATTCAAAAGCCTGTTGGCCTGATTGTGCTGGATCTAGATCATTTCAAGATGGTCAATGATACGCATGGGCATGACGTGGGCGATGAAGTGCTGCGCCAAGTAGCCCAATGCCTGAAGAATTTCACGCGCTTCCATGATATTGCGGCCCGCCTTGGCGGTGAGGATTTTGCCGTTGTCGCGCCAAATAT
>JANPBE010000745.1:0-6849 GCA_031430295.1 Phyllobacterium sp. | reverse complement strand
CCTGCATAAATCGCCAGCAAATGGCATTCGAGCAAAACCTCGTCCACCTCGTGATCTTTGCGCCGACGCGAAAATGGCGCGTGGCCGGGGCGCATGGGGCAATAACGGTGGGCCAAATTTTGCGCATACGCCAAATCGCGCTGCTCATACCAGCGCGCAAGACGTTTGGCATGGCGCGGTAAATTCTCCAGCGCCTTTTTCAGCGCCAAAATGCGCAGGCCCAGCGAGGCGGCAGAAATCGGCGTCACCTCTGGTCCATCCGAATTTTCGCCAGAATAAAACCCATCCATATCCGGCGCTTCACGCCCGAAGATTTTTAGCGGATCAATCAGATTAAACGACGGTAGCGCAGGTTCGCCGCGCGGGTTTGGCCGCGAAAACACAAGAAATTCCGCCAACCCGTCACGCTGCGCAGGACGAAGTTTTATCCCGCGCAATTTCATCTCATGCGCCACAATCATAATCAACCGACGAAGCGCAGATTCAGCGGGGCGCAGAATCAGAAGCGCGCGGCGGTACAAAAACAAAGGCAGCGTCGAAAGCCGCCCGCCGCTGACCAACCCAAGCGAAGCCATCAGCGCCACGATGATTGTGAGAAGCGCATTGCGGTTTCGGTCTATGACGAGCGGCCAGTCCATGGTTTGCCTTTTGGTTTCAAAACTACAGGCAAAGCATAGGGCGGGTGAAATGAGTGTGGATGAAATCGGTAAAATAATTTGCGCGGCGAGCCTTCCCCCTTGCGGGGAAGGTGTCGGCAGAGCCGACGGATGGGGGTGGTGACGACGGCAGCCATCTAACAAAACATAGCAATATCAGTGGCTTAACTCGCAACATTGCACCTTCACCACCACCCCCATCCGACCGCTAACGCGGCCACCTACCCCGCAAGGGGGAAGGCTGGGAGCCTCGATTTTACATGGATAACTAGCCAAAATTTGGCGACTGTCCTGCCCTGGCCTCAAACAATACCGCCGCCAGCACCGCTGACCTTGGGGCGAATTCCTGCCACTTTCTGACGGTAGCCACTGGCGCGGTAGGTCGCTACTGGTGCAATAGCGCCGCCGGTTTCCATGCGGGCCATGGCTAGAATTGGCTCGACATCTGTGCGGAATGCGTCTTTCAAAAGCTCGCTTGCCATCAGCGCATCATTGTCGTTTTGATATCCCGTGAGCATTTTACGGTCCACCAGAAGGGCCTGTGCATAGGCGCGGCGGACTTCGTTAGCGGAGCGCATTAGGCTTTCAATCGGGTCTGTGACGTTGTGCGATTGGTCCAGCATATGGGCTGGTTTGAAGCCTTTCACCTTGCGGCTCTCGGCATCGACCAATTCGTTGAACACGAGATAAAGGCGGTATGGATCGACCGAGCCCGTGTCCAAATCATCATCGCCATATTTGCTGTCATTGAAATGGAAGCCGCCGAGTTTGCCCGCTTGAATAAGCCGCGCGACGATCATTTCGATATTCACATTTGGCGCGTGGTGGCCGAGATCCACCAGACTAAAGGCTTTCGGGCCGAGCTCCTGCGCGATCATGAGATTGGTGCCCCAATCCTGCACCACGGTAGAATAGAAGGCCGGCTCATACATTTTATGTTCGGAGAAAATGCGCCAGTCTTTCGGCAGTGCTTTGACGATGTCTTTCATGGCATCAAGATAAAGTTCAAAACTGCGTGTGAAATTGGTCTGGCCGGGAAAGTTGGAACCATCGCCAATCCACACAGTCAGCGCCTTTGAGCCAATGGCATCGCCAAATTCTATGCACTCAATATTGTGTTCAACAGCCTGTTTGCGCGTGGCCTTGTTGGCGTTACTTAGCGAGCCGAATTTGTAGGAATGTTTCTGGTTGGCCTGGTCCTGAAACGTGTTGGAATTCATCGCATCAAAGCCAAGGCCGAGCGCCTTGCCCTTTTGCGTGAGTTCCTTCGGGTCTTTGGTTTTATCCCACGGAATGTGCAGAGAAACGGTTGGCGTGGCGCGGGTTAGCTCGTGGATGACCGCGCAGTCTTCCAGCTTATCGAAAATATGGCGCGGTTCGCCAAGTCCTGGAAAACGGGCAAAACGGGTGCCGCCTGTGCCAACGCCCCATGACGGGACGGCGACATGGTAGGCTGACACTTTCCTTTTGATGGCATCAATATCAATGCCCAGTCGTGCGAGCCTGTTGCCAAGCGATTGGTAATCTTCGCGCAGCGCTTTGGTTGCTTTAGCATTTTCGCTATCAATGAGGTTCTTGTCGATCATCATATCACCTCAGCGCGTGAAGGACTGGGCATTGCCCGCGTCCACATTGATAATGTTGCCAGTGGACTTATCAGACATGGCGGATGCGAAGAAATAAGCGGCTTCGGCAATATCTTCAGGAAACACCGAGCGCTTGAGCAAAGAGCGCTGGCGGTACATGTCCTCGAGGCCTTCTTTGTCCGTTTTGTACGTGGAGGCGCGCTGGGTCAGCCATTCGCCGGACCAGATTTTAGAGCCGCGCAACACGGCATCCGGATTGACGACATTGACACGAATACCAGCCTCTGCACCCTCCAGTGCCAAGCAGCGGGCCAAGTGAATTTCGGCGGCTTTCGCAGTGCAATAAGCGGCGGCGTTAGGCGATGCGGCGAGGCCGTTTTTGGACGCAATGAACACCACCGACCCGCCGGTATTTTGACGGCGAAACAGGCGGAACGCTTCACGGCCAACGAGGAAATAGCCGGTTGCCAATATATCGATGTTTTTGTTCCACAGTTCCAGTGTCGTGTCTTCGATGGGCGCTGAGGAAGCAATGCCGGCATTGGACACCAAAATATCCAAACCGCCAAATTCGCTCATGGTTTCGGCGAATGCGGCGGCGACTTCGGCCTCTGATGTCACATTCAGTTTCACGCCGCGAACCACGTCCTTGCCGTGGATGGCGACAAGTTCCGCTTTGGCGCTTTCAAGCGCGACAGCGTCGATATCTGCCAGCACAACGCACGCACCCTCTTGGGCATAGCGGTGGGCGATGGCTTTACCAATGCCGCCAGCGCCACCGGTGACGAGTGCCACCTGCCCTGCCAATGATTTTGGCTTTGGCATACGTTGCAACTTTGCCTCTTCAAGCAACCAGTATTCGATGTTGAAGGCTTCCTGTGCTGGCAGGCCTTGGTAGGTGGAAACAGTGGAGGCGCCGCGCATCACGTTGATGGCGTTGACGTAAAATTCGCCGGAGATGCGGGCGGTGGACTTGTCTTTGGCAAAGGTAATCATGCCGACGCCGGGGATGAGATATACCACCGCATTCGGGTCGCGCATGGCGGGCGAATTGTCGTGCTTGCAGGCGTTGTAATAGGCTGCGTAGCCGTCGCGATAAGCCGAAACCGCGTTCGGCAATGCGGCAATCACGGCGTCAACATCTGGATTTTCCGGATCAAAATCAATCACCAGCGGGCAGATTTTTGTGCGCAGGAAATGGTCGGGGCAGGATGTGCCAAGCGCGGCCAATTCATTGAGGCGGTACGAGCCGACAAACTCCAGAACGGCAGCGCTATCATCAAAATGACCTGCCTTCTTTTCGCTGGCGCTGATAAGACCCCGAATGGTTGGCATGAGTTTTTGTGCAACGGCTTTGCGTGCATCAGGCGACAGGGTCTTTACTTTTTCGCCACCGAAAATTATTTTTCCAGCAGTTTCAGTTTCGAGCCATTCCATGGCGCGGCCAATGATGCGGATAGTGGTTTCGTAGCAAGATTTTGGCGTGTCGCCCCATGTGAACAGGCCGTGGCTCTCGAGTACTACGCCTGTTGCGCTCGGGTTTTCCACGCAGAATTTTTCAAGCCACAGGCCCAATTCGTAGCCCGGCTTTTTCCACGGCAGCCAACCAATTTCGCCGCCAAATATTTTTTGCGTCAGCGCTTTGGAATCAACGGATGCTGCGATGGCGATGATCGCATCGGGGTGCATGTGATCGACGAAAGCGCGGGGCACATAGGCGTGCAGCGGCGTATCAATTGACGCCGCGCGAGGATTCAAATTGAATGTGCAGTGCGGGAGATAATCCACCATTTCATCTTCAAAATCGACGCCGCGATAAAGGTTTTTCAGCGCCCGCACCTTGTCCATATAGAGCGTTGAAAATCCATCGAGCTTGATGGTTCCGACATCGCCGCCTGAGCCTTTGACCCAGAGCACCTCGGTATTTTGTCCCGTGAGAAGGTCTTTTTGTATGAATTTTGAAGAGGTGTTACCGCCGCCATAATTGGTGATGCGTTTGTCGGAACCCAATAGATTTGACCGGTAAACCAGCCGTTCGGCCTCATTCATTGCGGATGCTTTGGCATCATCCCACAGATTTTCGAGGCGCAAGGATTGGCGCTGAGCTGACATTGGTGTTCCCTCCCGAGATATGTATGCGCGGCACGATCACTTGCCGTTGATACGAGGTAGAATTGTTGAAATTGCGAGGTTTGTCAATCAAAAACAATCATCTTCAATCATATTGCACTGCAACATGATTATTTTTGAGCGATGTTGATTGACAATGCGCGAAATGAATGAAATGTTGAGAGCGCTGGGAGGCCACATGCACGAGAAAGAACGCCATAGAATCATCCTTACATCGGTCCAGGAGAAGCCTGTGGTCACGGTGCAAGAGTTGGTTGATTTAACGGAATCGTCCGAAGCGACGATCCGGCGCGATATTGCGGCTCTGCATTTGCAAAAGCGTCTACGCCGTGTGCGCGGCGGCGCTGAGGGTATAACCCCACCACAATTTGTCGGCCTTGCCGGTCGCACCTTCCGTGTCAATGAAACCATCAATGCAGCGCAGAAACGTGCCATTGCTCGTGAGGCCGTAAAGCTGTGCAAGGATGGTGAGGCCATTATCATAAATGGCGGCACAACGACGATGCAGATGGTGCATTTTTTAGGATCGCACCGCCTTCAGGTTTTCACCAACTCATTTCCAATTGCCAGCCATCTTCTCTACCATTCCAAGAACACGGTGATGGTTTCTGGCGGGATGATTTACCGAGAGCAAAACATCATCTTGTCGCCATTTGAGAACGATGTAACGCGCAATTTTTATGCGCAGAAAATGTTCATTGGTGCTCAGGGCATTGGCCCGCTTGGCATGATGGAAGCGGATCCGCTGCTCATCCAAGCCGAGCAAAAACTTATCAATCAGGCTGACGAGTTGATCGTGCTAATTGACTCATCCAAATTTCGCCAGCGCTCAAGTTTGATACTGTGCGGGCTGGACCGGATTTCAACCGTCATCACCGATGACGGCATTAGAGATAACGAGCGCAACATGCTGGAAGATGCCGGTGTGAAGCTGATCGTGGCTGAGGTCGGCGCGCAAGCGCTGGACAGGGAATCGACGTCGGCAGCATGACCGGCGCTGATATATTTGAAACGCTCAATGGGAGGAAAACTATGGGCAAGATGAAAACACTAATGGCAACAGCAGCATTTGCATTTGCCGCGATGACAGCAACAGCGCAGGCTGAAACAATCAAGATTGCTTTGGTTGTAAAGGCGCTTGGCATTGGCTTCTTTGAAGCTGCCAACAAGGGCGCACAAGAAGCTGCAAAAGAACTCGGCGATGTCGAAGTTATTTACACAGGCCCGACCAAGACCACTGCCGAAGGCCAGATCGAGGTGATTGATGCACTGATCGCGCAGAAGGTGAACGCGATTGCTGTTTCAGCCAATGACAAGGACGCTCTTGTTCCTGTTTTGAAGAAGGCGATGGAACGCGGCATCACTGTTATCTCGTGGGATTCGGGCGTTGCGCCAGAAGGCCGCGCGATGAACCTAAACCCATCATCATCTTCGCTCATCGGCAATATGTGCATCAAGATGGCAGCTGACAACATGCCAGAAGGCGGCGATGTTGCCGTTCTTTCTGCGTCTTCAACAGCGACAAACCAGAATACCTGGATTGAAGAAATGAAGAAGGTACTGCCAAACTACAAGGGTGTGAACCTTGTGGATACAGTTTACGGCGATGATTTGGCTGACAAATCCTACCGTGAAGCACAGGGCCTCATCCAAAAATATCCAAACTTGAAGGCAATCATTGCGCCGACAACAGTGGGCATTGTTGCCGCTGCCAAGGCTATCGAAGATGGCGGTCTGACAGGCAAGATCAATGTGACAGGCCTTGGCCTGCCATCTGAAATGGCTGGTCACGTTAAGTCCGGTGCGACTAAGTCCTTCGCAATCTGGAACCCGATTGACCTTGGGTATGCAGCGACCACTATCGCCTACAACCTTGCCACTGGTAAAGCCAAAGCTGAAGCTGGTGCGGAAATCCCAATGGGCCGCATGGGCTCAGTGAAGCTAGATGATAACAAGGAAGGCGCTATGTCCGACCCGTTCGTTTATGACGCAACAAACGTCGAAGAATTCGCGAAGATTTTCTAATCTCGCGAACCTCCCAGAGGGCTGGTGGCAATGCCATCAGCCCTTCGGTCTCTTTGCCCCCGAATGTGAGTTTTCCCGATGACGCAAAGCAGCGCGCCTATTGCCATGTCCACTATGACGTCTGATACGCCCTGTTTCAGCTTGCAAGGAATCTCGAAATCATTTCCGGGCGTGCGGGCGCTCAGCCACGTATCGCTTGATCTCTACCCCGGCCACGTCACGGCGCTGATTGGCGAAAATGGTGCGGGCAAATCTACACTGGTCAAAATTATGACCGGCATTTATCAGCCGGATGAAGGCACAATTTCCGTTGACGGCAAGGCCGTCACATTTCCCACTTCGCAGGCAGCCAGCGATGAAGGCGTAACCGCCATTCACCAAGAGACTGTATTGTTTGATGAATTGTCGGTGGCTGAAAATATCTATTTGGGCCATGCACCGCGCGGTAAATT
>JANPBE010000744.1:0-2705 GCA_031430295.1 Phyllobacterium sp. | reverse complement strand
CGCCGCCGCTGGTGCTGCATCGTCCGGATTTTTCTACCCTGATGAAGGCCTGCCGCACGAGCGCACGTTTATGCAATGGCCGGTCAATCCGGCAGTTCATGATGATCCTGAATTCTTGAAAATCTTGCAGCAAACCGTCGCCGATGTTGCCAATAAGATTTCCGAATTTGAACCGGTCGTTATGATGATGGCCAAGGACTATGAGACTGAAGCCCGCAAGATGATCGGCGCGAAAGTCGAAGTCTGGGATATCGCCACGGATGATTTATGGTGCCGCGATTCCGGACCTTCGTTCGTGATTGATGGCAAGGGCGGCCTTGCCATGACGCAGTTTAATTTCAACGGTTGGGGCAATAAGCAGACCCATGACAATGACGGCAAGATCGCAGCGAAAGTCGCCGAGCGCCTTGGTCTCAAACTATTTGATGCCGGATTGGTGGGCGAGGCTGGCGGCGTGGAGAGCGATGGCAAGGGCCTGTTGGTTGCCCACGAAAGCTCGTGGATAAATACGAACCGCAATAAGGGCGACAAGGCCGAAGTGACCAAGCTGCTGCTTGAAACCATGGGTGCCAAGAAAATTATTTTCGCGCCGGGCGTCAAAGATGCCGACATCACCGACTATCATATTGATGCGTTGGTGCGCTTTGGCCAGCAGGGCGTCTTCGTCATTCAGATGCCGGAAGAGCTGGACCCGAATGATCCCTGGTCGCGTTCTGCTTTTGAAACCTATGATATTTTGGTCAATGCCAAGGATTTGAGCAACGAAGGCTTTCAAATTCTCATCCTGCCGGAACCAACAGACATTCGCGTTAAGTCCAAGGATTTTGTGTCATCTTATGTCAATTATTACGTCTGCAACGGCGCAGTAATTTGCGCCGAATTCGGCGATGCGGCGGCGGATAAGGAAGTCGCGGATACGCTGAAAATTGTCTATCCGGACCGCGAAATTGTGCAGATGAACATTGATGCCATCGGTGAAGTGGGTGGTGGTATCCACTGCGCCACACACGAGCAGCCGAAAGTCTAGACTTAGATTGTAGCCAGTTCACCAATCACCGCATCCAGCAAAATCATGCCCTTGGGTGTGGCGCGGATGCGGCTGTTGCCGATGGGTTCGATCATGCCTTGCTCGCGCAAATTGGCAACGCGGTTGGCGTTAAACGAACGCCCGGCCAATGCCTCAAAGCGCGGAATATCGATGCCCTCAACCAAACGCATGCCCATTAACAGCAGCTCATCGGCCTCTTGAAGATGATCTAATACTTCGCCGCCGGTGATGCCGTGGCCTTGCGCTTCAACGAGACCCAGCCAGCGCTCCGGATTTCGCTCAGCAATCGTCACATTGCGAATGCCGTCCTCGCGAAACCGGCCATGGGCACCGGGGCCAACGCCTATATATTCGCCGTAACGCCAGTAAACCAGATTGTGTCGGCTCTCAGCGCCGGGTGAGGCGTGGTTGGAAATCTCATAGGCCGGAAGTCCGCGTGAGGCTGTGACTTGTTGTGTGAGTGCATAGAGATCGGCAGCGCGATCATCATCCAAAGTCTTCAACTTGCCACGGCTGCGCAAGGCATGGAACGGCGTTCCTTCTTCGATAGTCAGTTGGTAAAGCGATAAATGATCGGCAGCCAAATCAATCGCTTGGTTCAGCTCACTGATCCAAGCCGCTTCCGTCTGCTCAGGCCGCGCATAGATCAAATCAAACGACAGACGCGGAAAAATCTCACGGGCAAGACCAATGGCTTTCTTGGCATCCTCAACATTGTGGATGCGGCCCAAGAACTTCAAATCCGCATCATTGAGCGATTGCACGCCCATCGAAACCCGGTTGACGCCCGCCGCGCGATAGCCGCGAAAGCGTGTCGCCTCGACGCTGGAGGGATTGGCCTCCATCGTGATTTCGATGCCTTCCGGCACGCTCCAGAGCGAGGCTACCTTGTCCAAAATCGTGGCAACAGTTTGCGGTTCCATCAAGGATGGCGTGCCACCGCCGATGAATATGCTTTTCACCAAGCGCGGCCCCGTCCGCTGGCGCATATAGTCAAGTTCGCGCGCAAAGGCTGCCGCATAGCGTATTTGGTCCGGTGCGACATGACGGACATGGCTGTTGAAATCGCAGTAAGGGCATTTGGCGGCGCAGAACGGCCAGTGCAAATAAATGCCAAAGCCCGGTGCGCCATCATCCGGCAAAATCATGCCAGCACGCTTTCAGCAAATAATTTGAACGCGCGGGCACGGTGCGACAGCGCCTCTGCCATGCCGGGCTTCCAGCCATGCTTTTCTGTGGCGGTCATTTCGCCAAAGGTACGGGCGTGGCCATCCGGCTGAAACATCGGATCATAGCCAAAACCATCAGCGCCGCGCGGTGGCCACACCAGAGTCCCAGCCGCTTCCCCGCGATAATAAGTCGCCTCACCTTGTGGCGTGCACAGGCAAAGCGTCGCCACAAATTGCCCCTTGCGCTGAGAAGGCTCGCTCGCGCCTGCCTCGAAAATGGCATCTTCCACTTTGCGCATTGCCAGTTGCCAGTTGCGGGAGCCATCGGGCTGAATTGCCCAATCGGCGGTATAAACGCCCGGCGCGCCGCCCAGTGCATCCACGCAAAGGCCGCTATCATCAGACAGCGCCATAAGCCCCGTGGCAGATGCGGCGGCAAAAGCTTTTGTGTAGGCGTTTTGCTCAAAAGTCGTGCCGGTCTCATCCGG
>JANPBE010000743.1:0-9354 GCA_031430295.1 Phyllobacterium sp. | reverse complement strand
CTGGAGCGATCGTCATCTATTTTGTTCGTAATTATATAGCCAAGGGCTTCGCGCTCGGCCGGGTTTAAGGAGTTTCGTCATGGGTCTTTCATGGATGGCGTGGACGTGGCCAACGGCGACGTTCTTTATTTTCATCGCGCTGGCAATTGGCTCGATGGGCTACTGGGAATACAAAGTTCCCGGCGGCGATCCGCGTCATGGCGTGTTCGGGCTGGATACAACGCGCGGCGACCGTCTGTTCATCTCACTGCTTGGCAGTGCGTTTATCATGTTGGCGTGGCTCGGGCTTTATGGCACGCCGCTCTGGGGCGGCTTGGTGCTATGCATTGCATGGACGGTTTTTGTGTTTCGAAAGGTTTAGCTTAGGGCACTAACGATTTGGATGATTTCCAATTCGTCTGTTAGATGTAGCAGGTCGGCTTTTGCGCCTACCCAAAGCGTGCCGATGGACTGGTCTTGACCTATTGCGCGGGCAGGGGCTGATGTGGCCATTGTCAGTGCTTCTAAAGTGCTGAGGCCGAGGCTTAGCGCTGCAAAGCGAACGGTGGAAATCATATCTATATCCGCGCCTGCAAGTGTTCCATCTGCCAAAGTCAGCCTTCCTCCATGGCGCAAAATAGTGCGGCCATTGAGTTCAAACGATGTGATATCGCTGCCGACTGTGGACATGGCATCTGTCACCAAAAACAGCGTGCTGGGGCCAGTTTTAGCTTTGAGTGCAGCGCGAATCGTTGCGGAATGCACATGAAAGCCATCGGCGATGAGGCCGGCTGAGACCAGTCCGCAATCCAGAGCGGCGCCCACAAGGCCCGGTTCGCGGTTGCCCATTTGGCTCATTGCGTTGAATAGATGCGTGACCATACTCGCGCCCGCCTCAAAGCTGGCCATCGCAGTTTTGTAATCACAATCTGAATGGCCTAGGCTGACGATGATACCCTCGTTGGCCATGGCGCGTATTTGGTCCGTTGTTACAGATTCTGGCGCAATAGTGGTGAGCAGAGTCGCGAGCTTTTGCTTGGCGTTGAGCAGCACACGCAAATCCTCATCGCTCATCCTGCGAATAAGTTTTGGATCATGCGCGCCTTGGCGGGTGACGGACAGATGCGGACCCTCCAAATGCAAACCGGCAAAGCCCCTAACCTTTGCGTCCTGCGCCTCAACCGCAGCAGAGACGGCTTTGGCGGTGACGTCTGGTGTGTCAGTAATTAGCGTTGGCAATAGCGAGGTGGAACCGAACGGGCGGTGCGCCGCACAGATAGTCTTTATAGCGTCCAACGAAGGATCATCATTAAGCATCCGCCCGCCGCCGCCATTAACCTGCAAATCAACAAAGCCGGGGCAAAGCATACCGGTTTGATAGTCAATACGCTTTGCATCTTGCGGCACATCGGAAAGCGGCACAATCGCCAAGACCAAACCATATTCCACCAACAACGCGCTGTTTTGATGCGCACTATGCCCATCAAATATCTGCGGTGCGATGTATGCAATCTTTGTCATACGGTTTCGGTTACTTTTCGTAGATGTGGTGGCTTGTCAGGATCAAGCCCGCGCTGGCGCGATAGCATTTCAACGAAACTATAGAAAGATGCGATTTGCACTAATGCGTCAGTCAGACCATGGCCCGTGGCGGCGAACGGCAGATGCGTGGCGCGGCTTGCCAGCGCCGAAGTGACAAAAACGTTGGCGCCTTGGTTTACAAGGTTTTCGCAAATGGCCAGCACATGCGGCTCGCTCTTGTCACGTGCGCAGAGTGCCAGCACCGGGAAATTTTCGCCGACAATAGAAATCGGTCCGTGCATCACTTCGGCGGCAGAAAAGGCCTCGGCATGCATACCGCTGGTTTCTTTAAACTTTAACGCTGCCTCTGCTGCGATCGGAAGCGAGGGGCCGCGGCCCAAAATATATAGCGATGAATGTCCTTCGAGCGCGTGAAACAGAGGCGACCAATCGCAGGTTATGGCTTGTTCAAATGCAGCAGGCAGCGCGTCCACCGCAGCTTTCAAAGTTGCATTACCGGTCCATGCCGCCAATATGAGCAGGCCCGCGACGGTGGAATTGACAAAGGATTTTGTGGCCGCCACTGAAAGTTCAGGCCCCGCGAACATGTCTAAGCCATGGGCGGATTCGGCTACCAACGGCGAGCCGATCACATTGGTGATCGCAATTGTGAGACTGCCGCCGCGCCGCGCATTTGCGGCCATGGCGACTATATCGGGGCTTTTGCCAGATTGCGAAATGGCAAACGTGGCGCTGTCCGTCAGCCGCATTTGTCGCCCATAAACAGAGGCAATCGAGGGCCCAAGAGAGGCAACCGGAAGGCCCGTTTCTAACTCAATCGCATACTTCAAAAACGCAGCCGCATGGTCTGATGATCCGCGCGCGATCGTCGCAATGAAGACCGGGTCAACCTCGCGCAGGTGGGCAGCGATAGTTTCCACCTCACGTACTGATGAACTGATAAGGCGTCGCGCGGCATCTGGTATTTCCTCAATCTCGCTGCGCATACGCGATTTCAATGTGGGGGCACTTACCATCGTCTCAATTCCTTAAAGCCTCAATTCGGCTACAAAATCATAGGCATCGCCGCGATAAACCGAGCGTGTGAACTCCACGACACGGCCGGATGGTAGATAGGAAATGCGTTCGATTTTCAAACTCGCCGATCCGGTGGGAACATCTAAAAGTTTGGCGTCTCCTTCATCCAGACTGATAGCAGAAATGCGCTGAATGGCACGAACGGGGCGGCAGCCGTTGGCTTCTAGCGCGGCATAAAGTGAGACTTCCACCATCTCGGGATTGGGCAGGGAGTTGGACGACATCGCCGCGCGCTCAATCGCCAGCGGGGTATCGTTAGCGATGCGAAGGCGGTTCACGCGTGCGACCCGCTCGCCCGCACCGAGACCCAGCACCATGGTCTCATCAGGTGATGGCGAGAATATGCCGCGGTCTAGCCACATGGAGCGTACATTCTTGCCGCGCCGCGCCATATCCTCTGTGAACGACGTTAATTGTGAAAGTGATTGTTCAACGCGGTCAACCTTGGGTGTTACAAAAGTGCCTGATCCATGGCGCTGCACAAGCAAGCCATGCTGCACCAAATCCTGCACCGCTTTGCGCACGGTAACGCGGGAAATTTCTGCCATTCCAGCTATGTCCCGCTCCGAGGGCAATGCCTCGCCCGGCTTGATGACACCAGCGCGGATCGCTGTTTCAATACGCCGCGCAAAGCGCAGATACATTGGCCCGCCCAGCGGGGCGGTATCAAGCTCTGGCGCGAACACGCGGCTGATAGGATCAGGCATCGTCAGGCTTTCCAATTTCTGCAAAAACACAAAGTTTTGCCCCAAAAAGGCTTCTTTAAAGAATAATACCAATAAAATACCAAATGCCAAGTGTTAATTTTTGGAGGCGTCCTGCAATGGTTTAACATGCTGATATAAAACACGAATAAGTGTAAACTGACAAAAGCATTAATGAAAGTTAATTTTTCTGCTTGCCAAGTGGTATTTTTTTGGCATTATATCTAGCAAGAGGGTTTGAGATGAGCGCTGTCAATACTGAATCGAGCGATAGGCGGAGTGCTGGTATTGACCAGCGCGTTCCTATTGATGCACTCGGACTACTGTTGGATGGGCAAATTGCTGCTGCAACGAGCGTACGCGATGCCCTTCCTGCTATCGCCGAAATGGCACAAGCTATGGCACAAACTGTCAAAAATGGCGGGCGCTTATTCTACGCGGCTGCTGGCAGCTCCGGTCTGATGGCAATGGCCGACGCGCTGGAAATTCCTGGCACGTTTGGCATTCCCATGTCGAGAATCGTGGTGCTGTTTGCGGGTGGCATTGATGCTCTGCATGATATGGTCGGCGGCGTCGAAGACGATGTTGCCCGAGCTAAAGCAGACGTAGTGGCGCATAATATCTCATCAAAAGATTTCCTTATTACGCTGTCTGCCAGTGGTACGACGCCCTATGCGCTGGCCATTCTTGAAGTTGCCAAATCTGTCGGCGCGAAAAGTGCAGGCATCGCCAATAATGTAGGATCTCCGTTGTTGAACGGCAGTGACATTAAGGTCTGCCTGCAAACGCCGCCGGAAGTTCTGGCTGGTTCCACCCGCATGGGTGCAGGCACAGCACAGAAGATCGCACTCAACATGGCTTCCACTATGATGGCTATTGAGTTGGGCCATGTTCATGACGGCTTAATGGTCAATGTCAGGGCCGATAATATCAAACTCGTTCGCCGCGCCAAAACTATTGTCGCGACAATATCCGGCTGCTCGGAAGACGAAGCAGGCCGGGTTCTTGAGCTGGCAGACGGCGATGTGAAGCGCGCTGTTCTGTTGTCCCGTGGCGTTAAGACTTTACCACAGGCCGAAATGCTTCTCGAACGATCGGGGCAAAAACTGCGCCCCGCCCTTTCGGAAATAAACCGCGCAACAAGCGCGGGCGCATAACCCAAAACCAACAGTGGAGAACGAACTATGACGTTAAGACTCTCAAAATCACTTTTACTTGCAACAGCACTATGCGGCGTATCCGCACCTGCTTTTGCCGAGGATGTGACGCTCACAATCGAAAGCTGGCGTAATGATGATCTGGCCATTTGGCAAGATAAGCTCATTCCAGCATTTGAAGCCAAGAATCCCGGCATTAAGGTAAAGTTCACCCCGTCCGCACCGACAGAATATAATGCGGCGCTGAACTCGAAGCTCGAGGCTGGTTCGGCTGGCGATCTCATCACCTGCCGCCCATTCGATGCGTCGCTTGCACTTTATGACAAGGGCTACCTAGCTTCGCTTAAAGACCTTGAGGGCATGAAGAATTTTTCTGATGTCGCCAAGTCCGCATGGATCACCGACGATGGCGCAAACCCGTTCTGTGTGCCAATGGCGTCAGTTATTCATGGCTTCATCTATAACAAGGATGCCTTTGATAAGTTGGGAATTGCGGTTCCTGCAACAGAAGCAGACTTCTTTGCAGCGCTCGATAAGATCAAGGCGGACGGCACTTATATTCCAATGGCGATGGGCACCAATGACCAGTGGGAAGCCGCTACTATGGGCTATAACAATATTGGCCCCAACTATTGGAAAGGCGAGGAAGGCCGCAACGCGCTGATTAAGGGCGAGCAAAAGCTGACCGATTCCGATTGGGTTTCGCCTTATGCAACACTGGCAAAGTGGAAGTCCTATTTGGGCGACGGCTTTGAAGCGCAGACCTATCCGGACAGCCAAAACCTGTTCACACTTGGCCGTGCTGCGATTTATCCAGCGGGCTCTTGGGAAATCTCCGGCTTTAATACGCAGGCTAAATTCAAGATGGGCGCCTTCAATCCGCCTGTGCAAAACGCCGGTGACCAGTGCTACATCTCCGATCATACAGACATCGCTGTTGGCATGAATGCAAAATCTGCTCATCCTGATCAAGCCAAGGCGTTCTTGAACTGGGTGTCATCGCCGGAATTTGCGACGCTTTATGCCAATGCTTTGCCGGGCTTCTTCCCGTTGTCCAATGGCGAAGTGAAGTTGGATGACCCATTGGCACAGGAAATGGTTTCTTGGCGCGGCAAGTGCAAATCCTCCATCCGCTCAACCTATCAAATCCTTTCGCGCGGCACGCCAAATCTCGAAAATGAGACATGGAATGCTTCTGCCAACGTCATCAAGGGGACTGAGACTCCCGAAGCTGCTGGCAAGCGTCTGCAGGATGGATTGGCATCGTGGTATAAGCCACAAATGGCGAAATAATAGTTGCTCAAAATACCCTCTCCGCAAATGCGGGGAGGGCTTTTTATAATCTTAAAAAATCTCAGGAGGGGAATATGGCGAATGTAACTAACGCCCGTCCAGCCACGCGCTGGTATATCGCGGTGTTCTTAGCCCCTGCGGTTCTGGTCTATACAATGATTATGATTGTGCCGCTGTTTGGCACTTTGCAAATGTCATTTTTCAAAAATGGCGAAGGTGGACTTGTATTTTCCGGCATTGATAATTTCCGGACACTGTTTGGCGATGTGCGCTGGTCAGCATCGTTCTGGAATGCGCTAGGCAATAATTTTTGGTTCTTTATCATTCACATGCTGGTGCAAAATCCGATTGGCATTTTGCTCGCGGCGCTGCTTTCAAATCCACAGCTACGTCTGCGCAATACTTACCGCACCTCAATCTTTTTGCCGACATTGCTGTCCTTTGTCATCGTCGGCTTTATCTGGAAACTTATTCTGTCGCCCATTTGGGGTGTGGCGCCAAGTCTGCTCGATGCTATTGGCCTGAAAAGTTTGTTTGCTCCTTGGCTGGGGAAAGAGGCCTATGCACTCACCACTGTGGCTCTCGTCTCAGTTTGGCAGTTCGTCGGCATACCGATGATGCTGATCTACGCTGCGCTGTTGTCTATCCCTGACGAGGTGTTGGAAGCTGCAGAATGCGATGGAATCACTGGCGCATCGCAGTTCTGGAAGATCAAACTCCCGCTGATATTGCCGACAATAGGCATCATTTCCATCCTTACATTTGTCGGTAATTTCAATGCGTTTGACCTAGTTTATACGATGCAAGGTGCGCTGGCGGGGCCGAATTATGCAACGGATATTTTGGGCACTTTCCTCTACCGCACCTTCTTTGGGTTCCAATTGCAAGTGGGCGATCCAAACATGGGCTCGACGATTGCCTCGGTGATGTTTCTCATCATCTTGACGGGCGTCTGCGTCTATTTATTCCTCATCCAAACGCGTATGCGCCGCTACCAATTTTGAAAGGGATGTAACCATGAGCATCGCCACATCATCCCGTTCAAGCAGCATTTCTGCCCATCTGGTGTTAGCAGGCTACACACTGCTTTGTTTATTTCCCGTTGTTCTTGTGGTGATGAATTCGTTCAAAACACGTAATGCGATTTTCTCTTCGCCGCTCGCGCTGCCCACTCGCGAGACATTCAGTTTGGAAGGCTATCAGACTGTTATCGCGCAAGGCGACTTTGTGCATTATTTCCAAAACAGTATGGTGGTAACTGTCGCCTCTCTCTTCTTCATCCTATTGTTTGGTGCGATGGCGGCATTTGCACTGTCCGAATATAAGTTCAAGGGCAATAAATGGATGGGGCTTTATCTGGCGCTCGGCATTATGATCCCTATTCGTCTTGGTACGGTGGCGATTTTGCAGCTGATGGTGAAATCGGGCCTCGTCAACACGCTGACAGCGCTGATCTTGGTTTATACCGCGCAAGGCCTGCCGCTGGCCGTCTTTATTCTGTCTGAATTTATGGGACAAGTTTCCAATGATTTGAAACATGCCGGCCGCATCGACGGACTTTCGGAGTATGCGATTTTCTTCAAACTCGTGCTGCCACTAGTGCGCCCGGCAATGGCGACAGTCGCGGTATTTTCTATGATTCCGATTTGGAATGATCTCTGGTTCCCGCTGATTTTGGCACCCGCTGAAGAGACCAAAACTGTGACGCTTGGCGCGCAGGTGTTCATCGGGCAGTTCGTCACCAATTGGAATGCGGTGCTGTCCGCTCTTTCGCTGGCGATTTTGCCGGTGCTCATTCTCTATGCAATCTTCTCACGCCAGCTCATCCGCGGCATCACGGCAGGTGCAGTCAAATGAGTGCAAAACCTATTCGCGTTCTCGTTGCCGGGCTTGGCAATATGGGTCGCAGCCATGCGCTGGCCTACCACAATAACCAAGGCTTTGAGATTGTCGCGCTCGTCAACCGTTCCAAAGTGGACCTTGTATCCGAGTTGCAAGGCTACACTTTGCGCGAGGATTTTTTATCCGCCTTGAGTGAGTTCAAGCCGGACCTTTGCTCGATCAACACCTATTCGGACAGCCATGCCGAATTTGCCATTGCCGCTATGGAAGCAGGCTGCCATGTGTTTCTTGAAAAACCGATGGCGACCACTGTCGCAGATGCGCGGGCCGTTGTAGAAAGCGCAAAACGCACCGGCAAAAAGCTGGTGATCGGCTATATTCTTCGCCATCACCCCTCATGGATAAGGCTGATTGCCGAAGCGCGGGCGCTGGGCGGGCCTTATGTGTTTCGCATGAATCTCAATCAGCAATCCGCAGGTGCGCATTGGGACACTCATAAGCAACTTATGAAAACCACGCCGCCAATAGTTGACTGCGGTGTGCACTACGTAGATGTGATGTGTCAGATCACGGACTCTAAGCCAAAACAAGTGCGCGGCATGGGCCTTCGTCTTTCGAACGAAATTGCAGCTGACATGTATAATTACGGCCACCTGCAAGTGCTGTTCGAAGATGGTTCGCTCGGCTGGTATGAGGCAGGGTGGGGGCCGATGATGTCGGAGACGGCCTTTTTTGTAAAAGACGTGATTTCGCCCAATGGCTGCGTTTCCATCGTTGTCGATGAGCGCGCAAAGTCCGCCGATATTGATACCCACACCAAGACCAGCGTTATCCGCAGGCATCTGGCTGCGACCACGCCTCAAGGCAAATTTGCGCACGAAGATGAGTTGCTTTCGATGGAGGGAGAGCCCGATCATCAGGGCCTGTGCGACCGCGAGCAGGCCTACATGCTGCGCGCGATCTTGGAAGACATAGACCTCACGCGCCACATGGATGATGCAGTGCAGAGCCTGAATATTTGCCTTGCCGCGGATGAAAGCGTCCGCACAGGCAAAGCGATTGACCTTTGAAAGGAACTTTTCCGTGGGATCATTAACGCTCAAAAATATCCGCAAAAGTTTCGGGACAGTCGAGGTTCTGAAGGGCATTGATCTGGAAGTGAAACACGGCGAGTTCGTGATTTTCGTCGGCCCCTCTGGCTGCGGAAAATCGACGTTGCTGCGCATCATCGCCGGTCTTGAAGATAAGAGCGAAGGCCAAGTCATTATTGATGACGAGGACGTATCACTTGCCGCTCCCGCCAAGCGCGGCATTGCCATGGTGTTCCAGACCTACGCGCTCTATCCGCATCTTACGGTGAAAGATAATATGGGCCTTGGGCTTAAGCAGGCTGGAACGCCAGCGGCTGAGATCAACAGCCGCGTGGCAAAGGCTTCTGGCATGTTATCGCTGAATGATTATCTGGCGCGGCGTCCGGCGGAACTGTCCGGCGGGCAGCGCCAACGTGTGGCAATCGGGCGCGCACTGGTGCGCGAGCCAAAGTTGTTCCTGTTTGATGAACCGCTGTCTAACTTGGATGCCGCATTGCGCGTCAACACAAGGTTGGAGATTGCCAAACTGCATCGTGATCTTGGTGCAACGATGATTTATGTGACGCACGATCAAGTGGAGGCCATGACATTGGCTGACAGGATTGTGGTTTTAAACGGTGGCAAGATTGAACAAATCGGCTCGCCAATGGAGCTGTATAATAAACCAGC
>JANPBE010000742.1:0-1127 GCA_031430295.1 Phyllobacterium sp. | reverse complement strand
GTTGCGGTCGGCGCAAACGCCGTGAAATACGCATCGCGGTCATGTCGTGAAAACGCTGTCACAAGGTTGTTCGCAGCCGCAAGAACGGTTGCCGCGCTCATGGCTTCACCGCCGATATTAGCTTGGCAACAGGCTTGTTTTGCCGCGCAACATGGGCCTTTAATTCGTCAATGGTCATAGTGTCGTCCTTGGCAAATTCGATAAACATCATATTGAGATTGTTGAAGAAAAGCTCACCCACTGCCTTTGTGTCGATGCCCGCGCTCACCAGATTGCGCAGTTGCAAACGCTGGATAAGCGCCGACACTTGGCCGCACAACCGCTGGTCTAAATCAGTATAATGTTTGCTGAAAGGCGAGTCCGGTTTTTGGATAGACGTCGCCATAGCGATGCGCCACATTTCTTTGCTCAAATACACCAGCGAATGGTCGAAATACTGGCCGATAAGCGCGTTCAATGAGCCTTCGACTGAGACCAGATCCGCCTCTACCAAGATGCGACCGGCCTCCAGCACTTCCTCGACTTCCATAGTCACCGCGGCCAGCAGCACATCGCCCTTGTTTTCGTAATAATTATATAAAGTGCCGACCGACACTTCCGCGAGCCCAGCAATATCTTCCATGCGCGCACTGTCAAAACCACTATCACGAAACAGCGCTGTTGCCACGTCCAAGATGCGCTTGTTGCGGTCACGCTTCTGTTGCGCACGTAGTCCTGTCATCGAAAATTCACCCCGCAAAAATCGTTGAAATAGCACATTGACTTAAATAATGAATTCATTCAATATTTTTTTCAAGGGAAAAATAGACAGGCCAAAGAGCACTGCATTTTCGCTAGAGGACAGGAACCAAGAGGAAAATTATGAAAACCATTTCCATAAAATTGCTGATGTCATCCGCGCTCGTCGCGCTTGCCTCGCCCGCTTTTGCCATTGAAGAGTTGAACGCGCTGGTCTGGTGCGATCATTCCGACAAGGCGCTGATTGAGCCGTTTGAAAAGGCCAACAATGTCAAAGTGAACACCAAGGAATATGAGGGCACAGGCGCTGGCATGTCCATTATCGAACAGTCGCAGCCCGGTGATTGGGATGTGTTCGTGATTGATGGTGTGGATGTGCCCAAAGCCAT
>JANPBE010000741.1:0-8478 GCA_031430295.1 Phyllobacterium sp. | reverse complement strand
AGTCAAAGCAACACGGGCACGCGCTCCCGGCGGCTCATTCATCTGACCATATACGAGCGCTGCCTTGGAGCCTTCGCCGCCGCCATGCTTGTTCACGCCAGATTCGATCATTTCGTGATACAAATCGTTGCCTTCACGCGTCCGTTCACCAACACCAGCGAACACGGAATAACCACCATGGGCTTTCGCCACATTGTTGATGAGTTCCATGATAAGAACGGTCTTACCAACGCCGGCACCGCCGAACAGACCAATCTTACCGCCCTTTGCGTAAGGCGCGAGAAGATCAACAACCTTAATGCCGGTAACCAAAACCTGCGCTTCAGTTGATTGCTCAACATAGGCCGGAGCGTCTTGGTGAATGGAGCGCTTCTTGGCAGTTATAAGCGGACCAGCTTCATCAACCGGCTCACCAATCACGTTCATGATACGGCCGAGAGTTTCGGGACCAACCGGAACCATAATCGGGGAACCAGTATCCAAAACCGCTTGACCGCGAACGAGACCTTCCGTCGAGTCCATCGCAATGGTACGAAAGGTGTTTTCGCCAAGATGCTGGGCAACTTCCAGAACGAGGCGGTTGCCAACGTTGATGGTTTCCAGCGCGTTCAAAATCTGAGGCAAAGTGCCTTCAAATTGCACGTCAACCACCGCGCCGATAACCTGCGTGATCTTGCCGGTTGCGCCCTTAGCTAACTTTGCAGGGGCTGCAACTTTCGCTGCCGCCGCCTTCACCGGTACAGCCTTAGGGGCTGCTGCAGCTTTGGCAGGTTTTGCCGCTGCTGTCTTCGGAGTCGCTGCTTTTGCCATCGATCCTGTTCCTGTCCAATAGTGTCTTAGAGCGCTTCCGCGCCCGAGATGATTTCAATCAGTTCTTTAGTAATCTGCGCCTGACGCTGACGGTTGTACGACAGAGACAGCTTCTTAATCATATCGCCGGCATTGCGCGTCGCATTGTCCATCGCGGACATGCGGGCACCCTGCTCGGAAGCCGAATTCTCAAGAAGAGCCCGGAAAATCTGCACGGAAATATTGCGCGGTATCAAATCGGCAAGGATCGCACCGGCATCCGGCTCATATTCATAGGCCGAAGTCGATGCCACAATGCTGGTATCTGGCTTGGCTGGAATAATCTGCAAGGCTGTTGGGATCTGAGCGATAACCGACTTGAATTCTGAGTAGAACACAGTCGCCACGTCAAACGCGCCATCATCAAACAAACCGATAACTTTGCGGCTAATCGCATCCGCATTGACAAAGCCAACCTGCTTAAAGCCGCGTAAATCAACGCGGTCGATAATCAAATTGTCAAACTCGCGCTTCAAAACATCAGCGCCTTTTTTACCGACAGTGATGATTTTCACGGTCTTGCCAGCAGCCAAAAGCGCACGGGCATGGTCACGGGCCAAACGGGCAATCTGCGAGTTAAAACCACCGCAAAGGCCGCGTTCTGCCGTACAAACCACCAGCAAATGCGTATCAGACTTGCCAGTACCGGTCATCAGCGCAGGCGCATCATCACCGCCAACATTGGCAGCAATATTTGCCAGCACCGCGCCCATCCGCACTGAATAGGGACGCGCCGCTTCCGCCGCTTCTTGAGCGCGACGCAGCTTCGCCGCAGCGACCATTTGCATCGCTTTGGTAATCTTTTGCGTCGCCTTAACCGAGGCGATACGGGTGCGTAGATCCTTTAGTGAAGCCATTTCAGCCTATCTGCCTCACGCAAAGTTCTTGGCGAAAGTGTCAACCGCGTCTTTCAACTTGGCGCGCGTGCCATCAGACAGAGCCTTCTCATCACGAATAGTGGAGAGAATGTCTTTGCCTTCAGAACGCATGTAGCCGAGCAAACCCTGCTCAAACTTGCCAACCTGATTTACCGCAATCTTATCGAGATAACCGTTCACACCGGCATAGATCACGGCCACTTGTTCTTCGGTCTTGAGCGGCGAGAATTGCGCCTGCTTCAAAAGTTCCGTCAAACGCGCGCCGCGATTAAGCAAGCGTTGTGTCGAGGCATCCAAATCGGAACCGAACTGCGCAAACGCCGCCATTTCACGATACTGGGCAAGTTCACCCTTAATGGAACCGGCAACCTGCTTCATCGCTTTAATCTGCGCGGCAGAACCAACGCGGGAAACCGACAAACCAACGTTCACAGCAGGACGAATGCCCTGATAGAACAGATTGCTTTCCAAGAAAATCTGACCGTCAGTGATCGAAATCACGTTCGTCGGAATATACGCGGAAACGTCGTTAGCCTGTGTTTCAATAACCGGCAGCGCCGTCAAAGATCCACCACCCAATTCATCATTGAGCTTTGCAGCACGTTCGAGCAAACGCGAATGCAGATAGAAAACGTCGCCTGGGTAAGCTTCACGGCCCGGCGGGCGACGAAGCAACAAAGACATCTGACGGTAAGCCACAGCTTGCTTGGACAAATCGTCATAAGCGATCAGCGCATGCATACCATTGTCGCGGAAATATTCGCCCATGGCGCAACCGGCAAACGGAGCCAAATATTGCATTGGAGCGGAATCGGAAGCGGTAGCTGCAACGATGATGGAGTAAGGCAGCGCGCCGCGCTCTTCCAAAACCTTCACGAACTGAGCAACAGTTGAGCGCTTCTGGCCGATAGCCACGTAAACGCAGAACAGCTTTTCTTTTTCAGGACCATTTTCATGGATGGCACGCTGATTGAGGAACGCATCCAAAATAACAGCCGTCTTACCGGTCTGACGGTCGCCAATGACCAATTCGCGCTGGCCGCGGCCAACAGGAATGAGCGCATCAATCGCCTTAATACCAGTGGACATTGGCTCGGAAACGGATTTGCGTGGGATGATGCCCGGCGCCTTCACGTCAACGCGTGAGCGCAGCTTGGTCTTAATCGGACCCTTGCCATCAATCGGGTTGCCGAGCGCATCAACAACGCGGCCAAGCAATTCAGGACCGACAGGAACGTCCACAATTGCGCCTGTGCGCTTGACTGTGTCGCCTTCTTTAATGTCGCGGTCGGAACCGAAAATAACGATACCGACATTGTCGCTTTCAAGGTTAAGCGCCATGCCGCGAATGCCGCCGGGAAACTCGACCATTTCGCCCGCTTGGACGTTGTCGAGGCCGTAAACACGGGCGATACCATCGCCTACGGACAGAACCTGACCAACCTCAGAAACTTGAGCTTCCTGCCCAAAATTCTTGATTTGATCCTTGAGAATCGATGTAATTTCAGCGGCGCGAATATCCATCAGCCGACCTCTTTCAGTGCTAGCTTGAGCGAAGACAATTTGGTGCGAAGCGAGGTGTCGATTTGGCGGGAACCCATCTTAACGATGAGACCACCGAGCAGTGACGGATCAACCGTCACATTAAAAGCAACATCCTTGCCGGCCACGCTCTTTAACGTGTCCTTTAGTTCTTTTACCTGCGCCGGTGTCAGCGCGGTTGCGCTGGTGACATCGGCAGTAGCCTCTCCGCGATGCGCGGCAGATATTTGGCGAAAAGCCTCGATCATACCGGGAACAGCGAACAGACGACGGTTACGGGCAGCAACCGCCAGAAAATTACCAACCAGACCGGAAATTTTGGCCTTGGCGGTTACAGCGCTAATGGCCTTCACTTGGTCATCAGCGGAAAATACGGGGCTCTTTACAAAGCGCGCCAGATCCTCAGACCCGTTAATCAACGCTTCCACGCGGCCGAGGTCTTTTTCGACAGCGGCAATAGATTTTGCTTCGAGCGCGAGATCAAAAAGCGATCCAGCATAACGCTCGGCAACACCAGAAACAGGAGACGCAGATTGTGCCACGGGTCTATGGTTCTCTTGTGTGTAATCCCGACAAGGCCTGCACCACCATGTGTAGTAATGCTAACCCATTGGGTTGATTGAATTTTACCGTCTGGAGCCGCTAAATTACAGCGTTTCCCCCCGATTTGTGATTGGCGTCTAGCATAGGCTTTTCAGTTCGGCAACCTGCCAAGTGAGCCATTTTTGCGACACATTTGCCGCAGTTGCAAGAAGGATTTGCCTTAAATCCTGCCTAAATGACGAATCCGAAGGCAAATGCCAGCGGCATGGCGGCTAAAATCACTTCAATCACAATGGAAATCCAGTTGTAAGGCGTGTTGCCACTATCAGATAACATCGAAATCAGACGGCCAAATGCCGTAAATCCCCAGCAAACGCCCAGCGCCACCCACATGAGCGGCTGCGCAAACAGCACACAGCAAATGCCAAGCCCCAAATAAAACCCCGCCATCGTGCCCCGCCCCTCAGCAAGAGCCTCAGGATGGTCCGGATGCGTTTGCAGCCGCAAAATCTGAAACGAAATCCCCGGCGCGAACAATAACAGCAACCCAAAGCCAATCGTAATCAGCGCACTAGTCCAAGCCACCCACTCCCCGCTGCTGGCAGGCCAGTAAAATTCAAACATGATGATCCCCCGAAGTAATAGTTGGAGCCAGTGCTACCAAAGAAATGCGGGGTGGTCGAGATGGGCTATTGAGCATCAATTGAGCGGCTCAAAATAGTCTTCTTCAATAATTCCAGTGCCAATTAGCTCTATCATCGAAAGCGGGTGGGCGATGAACAGTCGCGCCAGCACATTGCGCAGCGACTCTGCGTCTTCTGGAAAATCTGACTTACCTGACCATTCGTCGGAAATTCTAAGCGCGATAGCCTCAGCCCAGTCTGCATCAGTTGGCCCCCTCATTGATACCCGCCAGCGTTGAGGCGTTCGTCAACAATGCCTAAGAACAAGTCCTTCAACTTGGTTTGAACTGCGACTTCGGCAAAATGGGCCATCTTGTGGTGATGGGCACAAACAACAGCCAGATTTGAAAGGGTATCCTCGCCATTTTCAAATAGCGGAATGATGTGATGGACTTCAATATAAGGCACGCCGTCAGGCTTCCTGAAGGTGTTTCGGCAGGCGGGATGCAAGCAATTGTAACCGTGCGCATCCTTTGCCTGCTTTACCCATCCCTTATTGCGGGCAAAAGTCTCAATTGCATATTCCCGTTTCTCACACCGTTCGCGGTCTTGGCGCGGCACGAAATCATAGACAAATGCGGGCGCATCCTCTTGCAATTCGCCATGCAGAACTATTGGCTGGCGAAGTGTATAGTTGCCACGACTAATGAATGTGAGAACGCCGCTGTCACGTAACACTTGAAGCTGTTGGCGAATTTTATCGAACGGATGCTTATTGGCTGTGCGATGATTAAGGATTTTCTCTTCGTTGGCGGCGTTAAATTGTTCAAGCGTGAACGTGCGCGACCCTCGTTCGCTACAATAGTCAACGACCAGTTTTTGCGTAAACTCTTTCCAATTTAGGTCAGCCATTTGTCTCTGAACTATCTGCTAATTGATAAAAGCCACGCACTGTCGCGCTAGCTTCATAGTCGCCAACACGCAGCCCACTGAGCCACCGCGCCACTTTCTTTATGGACAAAAATATATGATCATCTGGAAACGCTTTTGAATTATCACTATCCAAATATTCACCCAACACAGAATCAAAATTACTTTTCTCGTCGCGCCATAGGTATCGGACCAGTTCATCGATTGCGTCAACAGGTATCACATCCATCGCCAGCCTCTAGTGAATTTGACCTAAATATTGATCAAAATCAATAACTTGTCCACCCCTCACAAAAAACTCTGCGGATCAATATCCACTTGCACCATCACCGAACCCCGCACTTTTGGCCCGGTCACCAGCATTGCTTTAATAAACCCCTGGATATCGGCCTTGCGCTCCGCCCGAATAACCAGCCGGAAGCGGTGGCGGCCGCGGATCATAGCCAGCGGCGCTTCGGCGGGGCCGAGCACATCAATGCCCTTGGTATCCGGCGCGACTTGGCGCAAGCCGCGCGCATGGGCCTCCGCCTCTTGCCGGCTATTGGCAGAAACAATAATGCCCGCCAGCCGTCCGAATGGCGGCAGGCCGGCACTCTCGCGCTCGCGGGTTTCGCGGGCATAAAAGGCTTCGGCATCGCCCGATATCATCGCCCGCATCACCGGATGTTCGGGCTGATAGGTCTGGATATGCCAGTCTCTATCCTTGCCGGTGCGCCCCGCGCGGCCTGTAACTTGGCTCAGCAATTGAAACGTCCGCTCCGCCGCACGCGGGTCGCCGTTGGCTAAACCGAGGTCAGCATCCACCACGCCCACTAATGTCATATTCGGAAAATTATGCCCCTTGGCCACCAGTTGCGTGCCGATAACAATATCCGCGTCGCCATTGGCAATCGCCTCCAGCTCGAGGCGCAAACGCCGCACACCGCCGACCATATCGGACGACAGCACTATGATTCGCGCTTCTGGAAAATGCGCGGCCACTTCCTCGGCAATGCGCTCAATGCCCGGCCCGCACGCCACCAAATGATCCAGCGTGCCACACTCAGGGCAGGCGTCCGGCTTCTTTTCGTCATGCCCGCACTGATGGCAAACAATCTTGCCACGAAAGCGGTGCTCCACCAGCCAGCTCGAACAATCCGGACATTGAAACCGGTGCCCGCACACGCGGCATAGCGTCAGCGGCGCGTAGCCGCGACGATTGAGGAACAGCAGCGATTGCTCTTCGCGGTTCAGTGTCGCGCGAATTTCACTCAGCAAAACCGGCGATAAAAACCCGCCCCGCGCAGGCGCATGGCGGCGCATATCAATGGCCTTGAGGCTCGGCAGGCTGGCATCCGCAAAGCGCGAGGCCAGCACCACCCGTTTATAACGCCCCATATCGGCGTTCACACGGCTTTCGATGGACGGCGTGGCGGAAGATAAAATAACCGGAAACCCGCCCAAATTACCGCGTACCACGGCCATATCACGGGCGTTATAAAACACGCGATCTTCCTGCTTAAATGCCGGATCATGCTCTTCATCGACAACAATCAGGCCAAGTTCTTTGAACGGCAAAAACAGTGCCGAGCGAGCGCCTGCCACTACACGCACGCTGCCTTCCGCCACCTGCCGCCACACCCGCTCACGGGTTTTGGGCGCAAGGTCTGAGTGCCACTCGGCAGGCTTAACGCCAAACCGATTTTGAAACCGCTCCAAAAACGCATGAGTAAGCGCGATTTCAGGCAGCAAAATCATAACCTGTTTGCCCGCATCCAGCGCCTTGGCAATGCCCTCGAAATAAACCTCAGTCTTACCCGAACCCGTGATGCCATCAATCAGCGTCACCGAAAATCCACCAGCGCTGACTGTCTCGCACAGCGCTTCCGCCGCCACTTGCTGGTCCGGCGAAAGCGTTGCGCTGGCATAAGTCGTGTCAGGCTTGGCCACCACGGGCTGGGCAGGCAGATGGGTGGCTTCAAACACGCCCTGATCATGCAGCCCGTCAATCACCGTGCCGGAAACACCCGCCGCATGAGCAAGGCCTAGGCGCGTCCACGCCAGTCCATCCTGCGCCAACTCTAACACGCGGTTACGCGCCGTTGTCATCCGCTCTGGTCTGTGGCCTGTAAATACCAGCGCGGGAACCGGCGGTTCAGGATCAAAAGCCGCAGGCGCACGCAGCGCCATTCGTGCCACAAGGCCGGGCGGCGACAAGGTATATTCCGCCACCCATTCAATAAATTTGCGCATATCCCCCGTCAGCGGCGGGCAATCGAAAACTTGGGTTACGCTTTTGATTTTCTTTGAATCAATCTGGTCCGCATCGCCATCCCACACCACGCCGAATACCTGACGTGGTCCCAGCGGCACCTGCACAATCGAACCCACAGGCGCATCCACACCTTCCGGAAGCGCATAGCTATAGGCCCGCTCAGCAGGCATCGGCACCAGCACGGGAACAATTTTGCGGGGGAGTAGCGAATCTTGGCTCATCGTTGCGCGACATTGCCGCGAACCAAAGGCAAAGAAAAGGCAAATGCGAAATGGCTACCAAGAACGAAGCTTATTTTGACAAATCCGCCGCCAGTGCCAAACGCACCAGTTCTGCAAGCTCACGAGCCGCGCGGTTTTCCGCGTCACGCTGCGCACGAAGCGAGGCGAACTGCTGGCTGGGCCTATCAAACGAGGCCGTAACCGAGCGCTTGCCGGTCGTGATAACCTCGCCATTGGTTGCATTTGTCAAAACATAGAGCGAGGTGAGCACAATGCCACCCGCTGTCGGCTGACCAACGCTTGTTGCATCAACGGCAACAGCTGCTGTGGAAATCGTCTGAGTCGTGATGCCCAAATCCAGTTTATACTGCGGGCTGGAAGGCTCGCCCGCACCGCCGTTTAGCAGGAATATCAGTTGATTGCGCACTTCCTGCGCATAGCGGGAATCCACCTCGTTGATGGCGATAGATTTCAAAGCCACTGGCGTTGATATGCCAGAAGGGCTAGGCGAAGCATCCGAATAAAGCGGGCGCACTTGGCAGCCGCCAAGCGCCAGAGCCATCACAGCAACGGAAAGTGTCAGGGTGCGATTAGACAACAAGGTTCACAATCCTCTGCGGCACAACAATAATCTTCTT
>JANPBE010000740.1:0-11328 GCA_031430295.1 Phyllobacterium sp. | reverse complement strand
TGCCGGTTTTTGGCGTTGCGGTTTGGGTGCTCATTTTTTGTCTCCCGCTTTTTGCGCCAGCATACGGTCCAAGATGATTGCGAGAATGACGAGTGCCAGTCCGGCTTCAATGCCAAGTGGGATGTTGCGGTTTGCCAGTGCTTTATTTACCGGATTGCCAAGGCTTGGCGCGCCGATGAGCGTGGCGAAAACGACCATGGAGAGCGACAACATGATGCACTGGGTGAGACCTGCCATGATGGACGGCAGTGCTGCGGGGAGCTCGACCTTCCACAGCAATTGGCGACTGGTGGCCCCGAAACTTTCGCCCGCTTCAATCATGGGTTTTGGAATAGAGGTTATCCCTAAGTAAGTCATGCGCACAGGGGCTGGCATGGCGAAAATGATGGTTACAATAAGGGCAGGCGCAGCGCCAAGACCGAACAGGATCAAAATTGGTATGAGATAAACGAATGTCGGCATGGTCTGCATCAAGTCCATGACGGGCTGGATGATGCGCCAGACTTTAGGCTTGTGAGCGGCCCAAATACCGATGGGGACGCCAATTGCCATGGAAATAGCCGTGGCGGCGACAACTAAAACCAGCGTCTGAATTGTTTCTTTCCAGAGGTTTTGGTTGATGATGAACAGGAAGCCAAGCAGCACGGCGATGGCCAAGGGCTTGGACCGGCGCAGATAGTAGGCAAGGCCCGCTATGAGCGCAGCGAGTAACACCGGGGGGATGAGAAGGAGAAGGTATGTCGTGCCTTCGACGGCAAAATTTAGCGAGACTTTGATAGCATCAAACAGCCACTGAAAATATTCAACTATGAACTCAATGACCGCCTTGCCCCACTGACCCACCGGGATTTTCCACATTGTGATTAGTTTTGATAGTGGATCCATTTTGCCCTCCCGCAAAGCACCTTAACAAAAAAGCGGCTACGGTTTCCCATAGCCGCCTTTGAAGTGTGACCTAAGAACGGTTAGCCTGCAAGTGCAGCGGTAACTGCGGCTGCAGCATCGCCGCCGTCAAATGTTGTGACGCCCGCAAGCCAAGGTGCAACTGCTGCAGGATTAGCTTTCAGCCATGACTTAGCGGTTTCCTTTGGATCTGCGCCATCCTTCAAAACCGGGCCCATCATTGCGCCTTCCATGGCGAGATCGAACTTGAGGTTTGACAACAGCTTACCAACATTCGGGCATTCTGTTGTGTAGCCAGCGCGCACGTTTGTCGAAACAGTTGCAGCGCCAAAGCCGGAATCGCCCATGCCATCAAGGTATGCAATTTTCATATCGCCCATAATCGGATGCGGAGTCCAACCCAAGAACGCAATCCATTCATTGTTCTTGATGGCTTTTTCAGCTTCGGTGAGCATGCCAGCTTCTGAGCTTTCGACAAGTTCAAAGCCTTCCAACTTGTTTTCTGGTTTTGCAATCATTTCACCGATAATGCGGTTGCCGTCATTGCCAGCTTCGATGCCGTAAATCTTGCCTTTGAATTTATCTTTGTGAGCACCAAGATCTGTCAGCGACTTTACGCCGGCGTCTGCCACATACTGCGGTACGACAAGGCCATAGCCTGCGCCATCAAGATTGACGCCGATGGTTTCGACTGACTTGTCGTCCATATAGGCCTTCACGTCAGCGGTCATTGATGGCATCCAGTTGCCGAGGAATACGTCAATGTCTTTGTTCTTTAAGGACGCATATGCAACCGGCACGGACAAGGTTTTTACTTCCGGCGCATAACCCAACGCTTCTAGAATAACCTGTGTTGTTCCGGTTGTGACTTGGATGTCTGTCCAGCCAACATCAGCAAAGCGCACGGCTTTACATGTTTCAGCATCGCCAGCGAAGGCTACGGAGGCGAGAATTGTCGATGCCAAAAGCGTGGCGGCGAATGTAGATTTCAACATGAATGTTTCCCTTGTTATTTTGTTTTTGCGGACCAAAGAGACGGGTTGCGCGCCCGTCGCCTGTTAAAGTCTGGCACGATTTCATAGGCGTTTCCAGTCACGATGCGTTGTATCTGCGACGATAGATGTTCTGAGAACGCCAACTGTTGAAAGATGGCTAAATTCCTAGAAAATATTGCGCCAAGCGGCTATGAAGCAAAACCTCACAGCGGATGTTATTTCATGGCTAAACTTTATTTCAACTACGCAACCATGAACGCCGGTAAAACGACGATGCTGCTTCAGGCGTCGTATAACTACCAAGAACGCGGGATGCGCACGTTGCTGTTTGTGGCGGGGCATTATCGCAAGGATGGCGAGGGCTATATTTCATCGCGCATCGGGCTTGAAGAAAAGGCCGAGATGTTCCGCGGTGAGGATGATATGTTTCAGCGCGTGCAGGACCGGATTGATGCACACCCAATCCATTGCGTGTTTGTTGATGAAGCGCAGTTTTTGACGGGTGACCAAGTATGGCAGTTGGCGCGTGTGGCAGACCGGCTGGGCATTCCAGTGATGTGTTATGGTTTGCGTACTGATTTCCAGGGTAAACTGTTTCCCGGTTCCGAAGCGCTGCTGGCCATTGCCGATGATCTGCGTGAAGTGCGCACCATTTGCCGCTGCGGGAAAAAAGCTACGATGGTGGTGCGGCTTGGCGAGGATGGTAAAGTTGCCCGCCAAGGTGAGCAAGTAGCGATTGGCAAAGATGTTTACGTTTCGCTTTGCCGCCCCCATTGGGAGGAAGAAATGGGGCGAGTTCAATCTGAAGATCTTATTGGATTTTCACGTTGAATTATGGTCCGTTAGTCTGGCCTTAGCATTTTTATGGCTAGGCGCTTCTATCCCTTTCAATCGGGGGTAGGACCACCTATATTCGCGTTCGCTGACACTTCCCTCACGGAGATATTTCTATGGCCACGTTGCAAAATTTTGATGCCGAAATTGCTAAAACTAAAGCGGTGGTCGAGGATATGAAGACCAAACTGGACCAGACCGCCGTGGTTATGGATCAGGTTGCGAAGGCCGATAAGAAAATTGGCGATGCTAATTTTGATATTGAAAATGCACGGTTGGAAGATGTGCTGACACAGCAAAAGACCATGGAGGGCAACATCGCTGAACTCATCATCGGTCTAGAAGACGCCACGAATGTTTTCGGTTCCGAATTTGAATCGATGAAAAGCTATACCGGTTGGGAAAAGTTTATCGGCATATTCTCCAAGGATCGCGCGACACGGATGCGTACCGACCGTGTTCGCAACATGTCGATGGCGGGTAATTTGCAAGAGTTACTGTCTAAGTCCGATACCATCGTAGGCATTTTGAAGAACCAAAAGACAGTTTTGGACAGCCGCTACAAGACATCCGAAGCCAGCCTTGTTCAAGTGATTGAGCGACGTAAGGCGACGATGGATTCGCTTGAGTCCACCCAAAGGCGTATCAATGAACTGAACCCGATGCTGCTCGATCTTGAAAACCAGCTTGCTGCGTCAACCGATCAAAAGTCTCGCACCAAGATTGAGGGTGAGCGCTCTAAACTTGCGACTGAATATAATGAACAGCAGGCGCAGGAGCAGGTGCTTTTGGCCGAGAGCCAGACACTTGAGCGTTATACGTCAATGTTCCAGACATTTGTGGATTCGCTGAACAATCAGATCGCGGCGCAGGCCACGCTTATCAACAAGCTGACGATTGATACCGAGCAGCGCATTGTTCTCTACAAGGCGTTGGAAGACTCCTTGAAAACAGCAGCGCAGCAGGATGTCGCGCACAAAATCAATACGCTTGGCTCAAAGGTCGATACGGCTGCAGAGGAAACTATGGCCGGTATTGGCGCTGCGGCGCAGAAGCACATTGGTGATTTGTTGGAGCTGCATGAGAAGAACATGGTTTCGACCGCCGATATTCAGCGCCGCAAGAAGCTGGCGGACGATGCGTTTGCGCGTCGCTTTGGCGAAGTTTTGGCTAAGCATAATGCCGCGAATTACGTGCAGAGCTAAACATAATGGAAACAGACGAAAGCCAAGCCAGTCGCTATTTTAAGGCGATTGGTGCTGCGCTTGATGGTTTGAATGTCTTTCTGCTGGCACGCCAAGCCTCGCCTCAACGTGATGATATTTTGGCAGGTGTTATTGCCCAATACATTGCGCGGTTAGAAAACTCGTTTGCCTGCTGGCGGAACAGGCTGGCGTTTACGGACACATTCAAAATATCCCGCGCGGAGTCCGGCTTTCCGGTTTTCCAGAATGTGCTTGAATTGGACAGGGATCATCTTACTGCCAAAGAGCGGCTGGAGACGATCCCGTCGGCTGCGCAGCTTCGCGCTGAAATGGCAGACTTTATTCTACGCAAAAGGGAATTTCCGGCAGCGCTGCAAAAGTCGATGGCGGAGCGAATTTATCTGGAAGCAGCGCAAAAGGGTGAGTTATTCAAGCCCTATATTTTGCCGCGCACAATCAAAGTAGGTGTAAATCCACAAACGATGCGGCCAACCTATATGGTGCATTGGGGCGTGTTTGATGGTTCGGCCAATTTGCCGATGGTATATCTGGCGACGCTGGAGGACTCTAGCGAGAACATAGTCGAGGCGCTGGTGACGAGCGATGGCAAGCTAAATCCAAACGAGAAAATACCGCTTCCGGTCGAAGGGTTACTCAATCCGGCGCTGGCTCGCCAGTTTGATGATTTTGTCGAGAAGAATTCGTCTTATTCGCTGTCCCCCTCTACAATTGCCACTAGTATGGATAAGGATTTTCCAACACTTCATCCCAAGCAACTGCGCCGCAGCGTGCTTGGGCCGTTCTATAGTGTGGATATGACGGAGAATAATTCGACCGTCTCCGAGGTGCTTTCCAAGGTGCGTAAGCCGGAGAATGCATGGCTTCTGACATGGACCATTCAAGAGATATTCTCGAAGGCAGAGCGGCCTGAAAAGAAGGGCTTTTTTTCTACCGATCAGGCCCGAGAAGAATATCACATCGAGACGGACGATTTGGAATGCGCGCGCATGGGCGTTTCGTCCTATGAGCGCCACGCGTTGGTGCCGCATGAAGCCTATCAGGCACTTTATGCCAGCGGTGAGACCAAGAAAATATTCGATGGTTATAAGGTACATGTGCTGTCCAATGGGCAGGTCATTTCAGACGTATGAAGGTGCATAAATGGACGCTGGCCTAACCACAATTGACGAAAAAGACATCGCTAAGCATTTGCCGACGGCGCAGTCTTTGGTGACGCGGCTGATTATGTTGGACGCGGTGGATGGCAATTCCGGTGTGGAAATTGCGGGCACTGGACGTCGTTTTGTCTCCACGGTTTCGACAGCGGGAATGCGCAAATCTCGCGAGGTAGAGTTTACTAAGTCAATCCAGAAAATCCGGCCTGATGATAGTTTACTATCGATTGCGCAGCATACGTTGCTGTTCCGCACCCGCCGCGCGGCGAGTGTGGCGCTGGCTGTGGCGGATGTTTATGCACGGCAGACGCCTCTGGAAGCACTGATGGCGCGCAATGCGTCGAAGCCACTGGAGGGGGAAGAGGCCTCGCAATTTCGCAATTATTTATCTGCCTCGGCCTATGTCGCAGCGTTTACTTTTGCTGCCTATCTCCTTCAGCTAATTGAAGCGGATTCAACGGCTGTCAATGACATCGCCGAGCCCGCGTTCCAGTTTGATACGGCGCAAGATGCCGTAAAATCGCTGATCGCCGGACTTGATGGCGCTATCACAGGTGCGCCGGACGAGGCGGCGATGCTGGGACGCGCGAGCGCTTTGGCACGAGTGGCGATTGATGGTTTGTTGCAAAGGCGCGGGCGTTTCACTGGCCTTGGCGCATTTGAAAACACGCATCTACGACTAGAGGCAGACAACTTCACGCTGGATGGCTTCGATGTTGCGCCGGGCAAGCGCTCCAAACCGCTGGTTATGAGTTTCAAAAAACCGGAAGAAGTTGTTGGCAATCACATCGCCAAGTATCAGGCGGTGAAACTGGCCAAGATGATTATGGCCTATGACTTTGACCGGCAAATGAACCCGTTTGTCGAGCTTGGCGGCTTTATTTTTACCTTCATCGGCGATGGCGCACCGGGCACAGGTAAGACCACACTGATCCAAATGATTGCTGGGCTTATTAGCGAGCATTGCACGGTGGCGGGCTATCCATTCGTTTATCAAAACTTTGGCGTCGATCAGATTTCCTCTTATCAAGGCAAATCAGGCCAGAACTGCCGCCAGTTTATTGATAATGTGATAAATCCTCGCGTCATAGCCTTTGGCACGATTGATGATATTGACCAAGTGGCGGCCAAGCGCTCCGATGACCATGCCTCGGCGGGCCAGCAAGAAATTACCGGCGTGCTGATGGACGCTTTTGCCGGTGCGCAGACAGTTGTGCGCGGCAATGCGTCGTTCGGCATGTTCTCCAATTATCCAGAAAATGTGGATGATGCGCTTCGCCAGCGTGCCGGCGCACGCTGGCTAGTGGACGGGCCGCAAACTCGTGATGATTATATCGACATATTTGCGATGCTGGCGGGCAAAAATCATAAAATTCCGCTTGGTGACCATGAGCTTTATGCGGCGCAGGAAATCCAAAAGGCGGTGACGCAGGCCTATTCTAGCTTCGCCACGCCGCACGAAGAAGCGCTGGGGCAAGTGTTCAAAAAGTTTATCAATGACAACGGCGAACCGGATTCGCTCACCGATATCGGCGATTATTTATTCCGCATTAAAGAGCGCGAACCGCGCTTTACGGGCCGCGCGATTAAGAACATCACTGATGCCATCAAAATGCGCGCTATGGATATTGAACTGCCGAATGAGTGGTTTGAAAAGCCCGAAACTTTCATGCACAAAAGCTATGATGACAAAAAGGCGATGGTTTCTGAATTACGCAAACCGTTTAGTATCGAGACAGTGATGCAGGAAGTTAATCGGTATGCCGATAGCGAATTCCGCTATTCGGATAAGTCTGACGATGCTGCTGTCCAGAAAATAGTGCGGGATGCGAGGCTGCGCGAACGGGCGATTGCCGAGGCTGAAAGCTTGAAGAAAGCGGGGAAGTGGTAAGTGCCCGTGGACCTGCTTTACGACAATGAACTCATCTACGGGCGCTTGCTGCGCATCGAAGAACCGCATCTGATTGAGCGTTATAACAAGGCGCTTGTGGCGTTTGACGTGAAGCCAACGAAGCTCAAAGCGTTTGATATTGATAAGACCGGGTTCTCGCCGCAGGTAGCGGAGGAACTGAAGGATTATGATTATCTTGACCCGAATGCGGTGAACCGACGCTTCATCATTTTGACACCTGACCAAGGCCCACTGCCGGTGGTGCACACGGCTTTTTCCAACACTGACGAACTGATGCATGAGTTTTTCGACGGAAACTCACGAGCAATTAACGCGCTAACAATCAAAGATGTCATCTACGGGGAAATTGAAGATTCAGTTCCGATTGTGGATGATATTGAGGATTTGCTTTCAATCCACCAGGTCGAATTCAAAGTTTTGTCAGGCAATGATACGCTAGGTAAGGCCACAGAATTGCGCGCGCTGGTGGATCGCTTAACTGATGATGCTGATGCGTGGCGTGATGATACAATGCTCAATCGCATGGTGGCGCTGGCGAGCGAGACGGGCGACATTCGCGAGAATTCGCTGGTGCCGGATAAGGTGATTTTCCGTCACAAAGCGTTTTGGACTAGTCATTTTTCCGGGCTCTATATTTTTATTGATGACAAAACGACCACGGTGATCTCAACACCGGATGTACCGGGTTTTCGCAAAACGCGACCTTGGCAGGTGTCGTATTTGTCGATTAATGACCATGAAGCCGTCTATAAGTTTCTGGCTTCAACGGGCCGGTTAGACTTACCGCGCTCGTCATGGATGGAGCCTTCGGGCTTCTTGGAACACCGCGCAGAAATGGTTATCCGTGATTTGGTACGCCGCGCAGAGCCTAAGACGGACCTAAGTAAAATCGATGCGGTATGGCTGCAAACCTGGATACATCGCAATGCGGAAATGATCCGCAAAGACGGGCAATATCCATTCCTGAACGCTGTTAAGCGCGAGGCGGCTGAGACGGGGCGACTGGACTTGGCGCAGATGAGTGCAGACCAGCGCTTTCTGGTGCTGCGGGCCAAGCCGGACCATCCGGACCGTTGGCTTATCAATCGCCTCATTACTGAATTCGTGCCGTCGGACTTTGTTGCGCGGTACGCGTTTAATAAGCAGGGCTTTTACACAGATTATCAAACATGGCCAAAGTCCTACCAAGAGCATGTTGTAGAGACATTGAAAACAACCTATTTGAATGACAGACAAGCGTGGCGGAAGCGCTATTATGATCTGCCGTAACTGATTGCAGGAGCACCCATGTTTAATTCCATCGTCGATTTTTTTAGCCGGATTTTCTATATGATCGGGCGCGGTGTGGGCCAAGTGGTAGCGTGGATACTCTGGCCGTTCATTAAGGTGTTGCAGTTCTATCGCTCCAGCGGGTTCGCTTGGAAGGCAATATTGGGTGTATTTTTCCTTGGCATTGTTACGAGCTACAGCTGGTTTATCTATAATGCTGAAGTTTATACTGGCTATAACCCGGACTACGTTGATGCCTTTAAGCTTGAGGCCCGCGGCGTGTCGGCAGGTGAAGAGGTTGGCGTAACGGGCGGTGGAACAACGGCTAAAACTTGTGGTCGCTCGGCAATTGTGGATGTGGCATCGACGCTGACTGATTTCGACGTCAATCAAAACGCGTGGATTTCGTCGATGTTGACCTATAAGTCTGGCTTTTTTGGCCTTGCTTGGGATAGAACACCATTTTTAGACAATAAGGCGTCATTCCAACGGGGCATTCAATCTGCCGTTCAACGGATGTCAAATGAATTGGTGGATTCGCTTGGCCGGGTGCGTGGAACATCGCAAATTGACCCAGATTTGCAGAAGGCGCGCGGCCAACTTCAGTATGATACCTCTTCATGGTATTTTGGTCTGTCACCATTTGGTTTTCGCCAATCCACTCCGTCGTCTTACAGGATTGGGATCGAAAATCTCAATAAATTCAACGAACGTTTGGTGAGCTGTGCGGCAACATTTGATGCGCGTGCCGATAATTTGGCCACGATGATTGAAACCATCACCAGCCAGATTGGTTCGACAACAGCGGCAATTGATGAACGCTCTAAAAACAATAACCTTGGTTGGTTTGATACGCAGGCGGATAATTATTTCTGGGAAGCTATGGGCCAGATGTATGCCTATTATGGTTTTATTGCCGCTGCTCATGCGGACTTTGAGGACATCATCCGCACCAAGGCATTAGATGCAGTATGGAACCGCATGGAAACCGAAATGCGCCAGACTATTGATCTGGACCCGTGGATCATCTCCAACGGCAAGGAAGATGGCTGGATTATGCCCACTCATCTAACCACACTGGGCTTTAAGATTTTGCGTGTTCGTTCGAATATGGTCGAAGTGCGTGATATTTTGAAACAATAGTCGAGGCAAACACCACGATGAATGATACCCGACCGCCGGTGCTGTCATGCCCATTGCCGCGCTCGCTTGAGCTAATATTTACGCCGCAAAAGCTTCAAGAGTTGCGGTCAACTTATCGCATTGTTGAAACAAATGTCGACGCGCTGGACAGAATTTCTGATGATTTGATTGCCGAGGTTAAATATATCATTGGTCAGCCACCGCTTTCTTCGGAAACTCTGGCGCGACTAAAATCTTTGCGCTGCATTTTTAATGTCGAAAGCAACTTGCTCAATAACATGCCATATGACGAAGTCTTTGCGCGTGGCATACATGTGGTGACGACGGGCGCGGTATTTGCAGAGCCTGTCGCTGAAATAGGACTTGGATTTGCGTTGGCTTTAGCGCGAAATATTGTGGATGCGGACGTGGCGTTTGGTGATGGCGCCGAGCTTTGGGGCGGCGACGGCAATGGCAGTGCGCGGCTACTTTCCGGCTCTGATATTGGCATTGTCGGCTTTGGCGATTTGGGTAAAGCGCTAAACCGACTGCTTTACGGGTTTCGCGCCAAGGTAAAAATCTACGATCCTTGGCTGCCGCATTCTTTCATTCGGGAACATGGAGGGGTGCCCGCAACGTTGAACGAGGTGTTGGCGACATCTGATACTGTGTTTGTGGTCGCGGCTGTGACATCGGAAAATAAGAAGTTTTTAGGTGCAGATGCATTTGCTTCAATGCGTAAGGGCGCTGCTTTTATTCTGCTCAGTCGTGCCGATGTCGTTGATTTTGAAGCGTTAATGGACGCTGTGGAAAGCGGCCATATAGTTGCAGCCAGCGATGTTTTTCCGCAAGAGCCGTTGCCATTGGGACATCGCGCCCGCAAGCTGAAAGGCTTCATTCGCTCCGCCCATCGCGCAGGCGCTTTGGATATAGCCTTCAAACGCATGGGCGAAATGGTACTTGAAGACATGGCACTTCTTGAAAAAGGCCTGCCGCCGCTGCGGTGCAAACGCGCTGAGCGTGAGACTGTGGCGCGGATGCGCTCGAAGCCAGTGACCACGAATTAGATTGGCAGATTGGTCGTATCCTTGACCTCTTCCATAACCGTGTAGGTTCGCGTTTCGCGGATGCCAGGCACAGCGATGAGCAGATCCGAAAGGAACTGCCGGTAAGCGGACATGTCGGCAACACGGGCTTTGACGAGATAGTCAAAGCCACCGGCAATCAAATGGCATTCCAGCACATCCGCAGTGCGGCGGATAGCGACTGCGAAGGCGTCGAAAACATCCGGCGTGGTGCGCTCCAATTTCACTTCTACAAAAAGCAATAGCCCACGTCCCAGCTTCTCCGGCGAGAGCAGGGCGGTGTAGCCAAGGATGAAACCATCGCGGCCGAGACGTTTGACGCGTTCATTTGTGGCCGTGGCAGAAAGATGGACGCGCTCTGAAAGCTCTGTGTTGGTGAGCCTGCCGTTGGACTGAAGCTCGCGCAAAATGCGCCGGTCGATTTGATCGAGTGACTTGATATCCACTTTTAAAATCCATTTTTCCAAATAATCCACCAGCTTTATGATGAAGATTGGTGAAAATGTCTATGAAAATTGCGTTATATAGAGAAAATAAAAATGAGGAGAGCGCTATGTCCACCACCCACACTATGCCAGAATTTCATGCTGAAATGGCACCTGATGACAACAAGCTCGTTGGACATCTATTGGCACTTGGCAAAAATAGTGCGGCGGTGGAGGCTGCGATTGATACACGGGCGGCGGAGTATATCAACTATATCCGTGCGCAGGCCGGTGGAATTGGCGGTGTAGAGGACTTTTTGCGGGAGTATGGCCTGTCTACCCGCGAGGGTTTGGCGCTTATGGTCTTGGCTGAAGCGCTGTTGCGCGTGCCGGATGCGGCTAC
>JANPBE010000739.1:0-4026 GCA_031430295.1 Phyllobacterium sp. | reverse complement strand
ATAATAAAGTATAATTTTAATTAGGATTATTTGTCCTAGTGTTTTTTATGTTAAAGAGGAATGAAGGAAAAATTACAAAAATAACTTTGACGCGTTATCAATCATTCAGTTTTAAAGTCCGACATTGATTTCCAATAGCATGTGTGTAGGGATTTTCAAATAATATATTGCTTAATGTAATAAATAAAATTTAGTTATAAGGAGTTCGATGGATGAAGACAAAATAATTTATTCCTTCATGCAACAAATACCGCTAATACAGTAGGGCCTGCCGCGGCAATGCAGTATCAAACGAGAGATGGATGGCCGATCAAACCCTCGCCAAATTTGTCAATGAACGCAGCATTTTTACGCTGTTGCGCACGCATGGCGATGCCTCCCGCGCTGTCGTCGCACGTGCGCTCGGGCTGACACCGGCGACGATCAGTCGTCTTACGTCCGATATGTTGAAACGCGGATTGCTGCGAGAAGTGGCGCAACAATCGGAACAGACAAGTGGCCGGGAACCGGGACGCCCCGGTGTTGCATTGTCGGTCAACCCAACGGGGGGATATTTTCTTGGCGTCGAAATTGGGGTCACGCGTTTGCGCTTCGTTTTGCTCGATCTTTGCACTTCTGTCGTCGAGACCATCGAGCAGTCGCTGAGCCATCATATTTCACCGGAAGAGGCGGCAATCGCAGTTGCAAAAATAGTCACGATGTTTCGTAAAGATCAGCGCTATCGCGGCAAAATTCATTCTGGCGGCGTTACCCTGCCGGGCTTAGTGCGCACAGATGGATATGTAGTCAATTTGCCCATTTTGGGTTGGACGCAGACAAATTTTAACGACTATCTGTCTGCCGTCACAGATGTTCCATTTAGCATTGAAAACAATGCAAATGCTGCTGCGTTTGGTGCGGTTTACACGCAAACAGGTGTACAAGTGAACTGCACAATTTTCCTTAAATTGGGTACAGGATGCGGCGGCGCTGCAATTGTGAATGGCCGTTTGCTGCGCGGTGCAGACGGCACGGGGATGGAACTTGGCCACCTCAATGTGGGTGCGCAAAGCATTATCTGTAGCTGTGGACAAAAAGGGTGTTTGGAGACGTGGGTAAACCTCGCTGCACTGGCGCGTAGCTATCGACGGTGCGAACCAGCCAGTGACAATAATTTGGACGCGCTCCCCGCTGAAGTTGCCGATGCCTTTGATCGGAGTGATACCGCTGCCGAACATGCTCTTTTGCAATTCACCGGACATCTCGCCAGCGGACTGGTGTCGTTGGTCAACATCTTCAATCCATCGCAAATTATTCTGAGTGGCACCTTGCGGCCCGTGCTTGAACGTTGCCTCATCCGACTGCGTAACGAGGTGGCGCAACGCATAATTCCCGGAACCCGTATTCCTGATATTGAGGTGAGCCATTTGGGTGAGTTTGAATGCGCCATCGGCGCGGCCTGCATCTCGCACCACAAAGCCTTTGATATTTCAAACGTCGATATTGGCGCTCCGGTCGATGTGCATATAAGTATGCTTTGATAAGTCGAAAAAAGTATGAATGCATATTTTTCTACGTCCGCAATTTGAGCTTTCATCCTAAAAGTAATTAAATATTTCTAAGACCTAACCCCGCCTTTGAGACCATTGATTGAGGAACTTCATGCTGCCACCGTCCATGCAACAAATGATCGAGCGCGTATCCGACACGCTCATTGAATTCCCCCGCTTGCCCAAATTCTTTGCGGATACATTCACCAACACCTATACGACTACGCTTCGCACGCTCGAAGATGGCAGCGTCTTTGTCATTACTGGTGATATTCCAGCAATGTGGTTGCGGGATTCTGCTGCGCAAGTGCGGCCCTATTTGCATCTGGCAAAAACTGATGAGAAATTTGCAGACCTCATTTCAGGGGTTGTGAAGCGGCAGATGAAATATGTTTTGCTCGACCCCTATGCCAACGCCTTCAACGAAACGGCAAATGGGTATTGTCATAACAAAGACAAAACCGACATGAGTGCGTGGATTTGGGAGCGCAAATATGAACTCGATTCCCTCTGCGCTCCGTTAATGCTGGCTCACGAACTTTGGCAGACAACCGGCCGTGACGACCATATCGATGCATCATTTGTGCGCGCCGCACGGCTGATCGTCGAGATCATAAAGTCCGAGCAGCGCCACGAAAAATCGCCTTACAGTTTTGAGCGTTTTGATTGCCTCGACAGTGATACATTGACCAACAACGGGCGTGGCAATCCGGTCGCCTATACCGGCATGAGCTGGTCAGGGTTTCGGCCAAGCGATGATGCTTGTAAATATAACTACCTCGTCCCCTCCAACATGTATGCGGTAGTCGCCTTGGAATGCCTTGCAACAATGCCGTTCAATGATAACGAATTGAAATCAGAGGCCAAGCAACTGGCGACAGAAATACGCACCGGTATCGAGACATATGGCAAAGTGAACCACCCGCGCTTCGGAGACATCTACGCCTATGAGGTCGATGGCTTCGGCAACCACCACCTTATGGATGACGCAAACGTGCCAAGCCTTTTGAGTATGCCATATCTCGGTTACTGCACCAACAATAACGCCACGTACCAAGCTACGCGTGCCTTCGTTCTCAGCGATGAAAACCCATATTATTTCAAAGGCAAAATAGCATCAGGCATTGGTAGTCCACACACACCGCACAATTATATCTGGCCTATTTCACTGTGCATGCAGGGCCTGACATCAAGCTCGAAGCAAGAGCAACTCTCGTTACTTGAAACGCTAATGAGCACCGATGCGGGCACAGGCCTCATGCACGAGGGGTTTCACAAAGATAACCCGGCACAGTTCACCAGACCCTGGTTCGCATGGGCTAACTCACTGTTCGCGGAGTTTGTGATTAAGTTGTCGAAGCAATAGTGCAGGAAAGTTCACTTCGTCAGTAAATTGGCTGGGGAACCTGGATTCGAACCAAGACTAGCGGAGTCAGAGTCCGCTGTTCTACCATTAAACTATTCCCCAAGCTGCGCGGAGCGGCCTGTGCGGCTTCTGAGCCAGCGCGGGTTCTATAGGGCAAAGTGATGGCGCTTGCAAACCCCCTAAATACACCCGTTTCTTGCCATTCGCGCAAAGCAATGCCTATGCAAAATGTCATTCACCTGATAGTTTAGTGGCAACGAACATAATTATGGAGCGCTGACGCGACCTTTTTCCTTAAATTTTAAGAAAAGGTAAGCGCGCGCGGTAAGGACTTTAACGTGCAAGACCCTGATTCCGGCGCAGCCGGCAGAGGGGCGCAACGGCAACATAGGGGCACAAAGCGCCCTGAATCCCGCCAAAATAATAGGGGGGAGCCGTCCGCAGAAGCCATTGCCTCTGGCAATGCCAGTGCGGAACGCCCTGAATTAAATGAAAGTGCAGGCGCACCAACAGGTGCCGCCGAGGTCAAGCGCTCGAAGCGCCGCCGTCGTCGCAAGGCGAGAAAAGCGAATGCTCTTGAGCAGGCAACAATCATCGTTGCAGTGGACCCACCAAAGTTGATGGAGCCCGCAAGGGTAGCAGCGCCATATGCTCCCCATCGCCCCGATCTTTATGCGGCGCTCGACCTTGGCACAAATAATTGTCGTCTGCTCATTGCAACGCCCACCAAACCGGGCCAGTTTCGCGTGGTGGATGCCTTTTCGCGTATCGTGCGGTTGGGTGAGGGCCTGACAGCATCAGGTCGCTTGAGCGACCTGGCTATGAATCGTTCAGTCGAAGCCCTGAAAATTTGCGCTGAGAAACTGCGCAGCCGTTCGATCCGCAAGGCTCGTTTAATCGCGACAGAAGCCTGTCGGTCTGCCTCCAATGGCGAAGAATTCCTCGCTCGCGTTCGATCCGAAACGGGACTTGATCTGGAAATCGTGGACCGTGAGACAGAAGCGCGCCTAGCGGTTTCCGGCTGCGGACCCTGGGTGAATTCTCAGACTGATGCATTGGTACTTTTTGATATCGGTGGCGGTTCGTCAGAAATAGCGCTCATTGATCGCACCAAACGTCGCACACCGCGCC
>JANPBE010000738.1:0-3287 GCA_031430295.1 Phyllobacterium sp. | reverse complement strand
TATTTGCACTTGCCAACGCAACCGACACGCAGATTGACCGCCTGATCGTTGCGCCGCATTATCGGCTGGCGAGCTCTGGATTTATTTGGCCGGACTTGGGTTCGACCCGCATAGTGTCTATAACGCCCAGCGAAGGTTTTGCGCTGGACCGGCAGGTTAGCCCTGATGCCGACGTGTTCCACGTCACGCTAAACCCCGGCACGGTGGTAACATTTGTGACGGAACTGACCTCGCCAAAATTACCGCAAGTCTATTTGTGGGCGCCTGATACCTACAAAGACACAGTGAACGCTTATACGCTTTATCGCGGCATTGTTCTGGGTATTGCCGGACTTTTGGCGCTGTTTTTGACAATTCTTTTCGTGGTCAAAGGCACTGCCCTATTTCCCGCAACCGCAGCGCTGGCATGGTCCGTTTTGGCCTATATTTGCGTGGATTTCGGCTTTTTGACCAAGTTGATCGCGCTGGCCCCCGGCAGCGAACAGACATGGCGGGCCGCCACCGAGGTTGGTTTGGCGGCAACGTTGGTGGTGTTTCTCTACACATATTTGAACCTCAACCGCTGGCATGGTCACTTCAGCTACGGTGCGCTCCTGTGGCTTATTGGTCTTGGCGCGATGTTTGGCGTGGCGGTGTTTGACCCTGAAATTGCGTCCGGTATTTCGCGGATATCATTTGCGGTAACGGCTGCTGCCGGTTTGATTTTGGTGATTGTTCTCACCATCCGCGGCTATGACCGCGCCATCATGATTATCCCCACATGGGCGATGATTATTTTGTGGCTGCTGAGTGCGTTCATGGCAGTTTCTGGCCAGCTTGATAATGATATTATCCAACCGGCGCTCGGCGGCGGGCTGGTGCTTATTGTGTTGCTCATCGGCTTTACCGTGATGCAGCATGCCTTTGCCGGTGGCGCGCTTCAGCAGGGGCTATTTAGCGACATGGAACGCCAAGCCATGGCGATTGCCGGGTCCGGTGATTTGGTTTGGGACTGGGATGTGCCGCGCGATAAAATCGTGACGAAGCCAGATATTGCGGGTCTCATTGGCCTTGATAACAACACGCTTCATGGTGCAGCACGGATCTGGTTGCCGCATTTGCACCCCGATGATCGCGACCGTTTTCGCACCACTTTGGACATGGTGGTGGAACATCGGCGCGGTAAAATCGGGCAGGATTTCCGGTTTCGTGCCCGCGATGGGCACTATCACTGGTTTACGCTGAAAGCGAGGCCGGTACTCGGTTCTGATGGCGAGGTCATTCGCTGCGTAGGAACATTGGTGGATGTGACGGAGCAGAAAAAATCTGAAGAGCGGCTGCTTAACGATGCGATCAACGATAACTTGACAGGACTGCCAAATCGCCGCCTGTTCTTGGACCGGCTTGAGACGAGCATTGCTGTTGGTAAAATGGAAGAGAAGGTCCGCCCGACGGTTTTTGTTATCGATATTGACCGGTTCAAGCAGGTCAATGATGGGCTTGGTATGTCGGCAGGCGATACAATTTTGCTCACGCTGGCGCGGCGCATCATCCGTCTTGTGAAGCCGCAGGACACGTTAGCGCGGCTTGGCGGCGACCAGTTTGGATTGATTTTGCTGTCAGAGTCTGACCCCGCCCGCATCGCGGGATTTGCTGAGGCGGTGAAGGCTGCCATTCGCGCGCCTATCATGTTTGCCAAGCGCGAGATCATTCTCACCGCCTCTGTTGGCCTGATGACATGGACGTCGCAGCAGGCGACGGCAGAAGATTTGGTGAAGGATGCCGAGCTTGCGGTCTATCAAGCCAAGCGCTTTGGTGGGGACCGTATTGAGCCATTCCGTCCCGCTTTCCGCAGTGTGGGCAGCGACCGGTTGCAGATGGAATCTGACCTGCGCCGCGCCACAGAGCGCAATGAACTCAATGTCGTTTATCAGCCAATCGTGCGCCTGTCTGATATGACAGTGTGCGGCTTTGAAGCGCTGATGCGCTGGGATCATCCGAGACGCGGAGCGATATCGCCTGCTGAGTTTATTCCCATGGCTGAAAACTGCAACATGATTGGGCAAATTGGTCATTTTGCCATGAATCAGGCCAGTCAGCAGTTGGCCCTGTGGCAAAAGACGACGGGTAACTTGGACGTGTTTATGTCCGTAAACCTGTCTTCCAAGCAAATCATCCGCCGTGATTTGGTGGCGGATTTGCGCACAATTTTGTCTAAGTCCACTGTCGCACCGGGAACATTCAAATTGGAGCTGACAGAGTCAGCCGTGATGGATAATCCGGAGCAAGCGGTATCTATTTTGGACAAGATCAAGGCGCTCGGTGTGGGACTTTCTTTGGATGATTTTGGCACCGGCCATTCATCACTTTCCTATCTAACGCGCTTCCCGTTTGATATGATTAAGATCGATAAGTCGTTCTTGCGTGATGACAATCCGAAGAAATTTGTGCTGCTCCGCTCTATAATTTCCATGGCGCACGACCTTGGTTTGCGGGTTGTGACCGAGGGAATTGAGAGTGAAAAGGACGCGCTGCAACTGCGCCAAATGGGTTGCGAGTTTGCGCAAAGTTTCTTGTTTGGCGAACCTATGTCGCCGGAGATTGCGGGACGATTGCTGATGGAACAGAACGCGCCGACGGCAAAAGGCTAGACCTTTTCGCCGCGCCGTTTGAGATCAGTATAGGGCGTTCCGTCCCGCTTGGTATAAATTGCAGGTACGCCGTTGGCTGGAGCTATCATATCCACATCGACGTAAAACGCGGCATCTCCCGCAATTCTTGAACCGATTTCCAGAACAATGGCGTCTTTTGTGCCATTATTTTGCAGACAATGGCCATTTTCTTCACCTGCTTTGAAGCCAGCACAATCTCCTGCCAGAAGTATTTCCGCGCCAGAATTTGTAGCCAAGGTGATTTCGCCGGACAGCACATAAATGAACTCATCCTCATGGGTATGCCAGTGGCGCTGGCTAGACCATGCGCCGGGAGGCAGGCGCAAATGGTTGACGCCGAACTGCGTGAGCCCTGCACTATCGCCAAGTTTGGTGCGCTCACGCGACTTGCACGCTTCATCAAAGGGCGGTGGATAGAGCGTACCAAGCGTAGTTGGCAGCAGTGCCTTGTCAATTTTCTTCGCCATGAATTCTAACCTTGTTCTGCAAACTCGGGATATATCAGCATACATGATGCAACCTTGAAAGGGTTTGTGCGTTTACACTACATGTAGATCGACGCTCAACGCATTTGCGGAGCAATTTCCCGTACCAATACTGACTCACGGGCATTAAAATTACATAAAGGAATCTCCA
>JANPBE010000737.1:0-4212 GCA_031430295.1 Phyllobacterium sp. | reverse complement strand
GAAAGAACAACTCAAGGATATCAAAGAAGAAAAAGTAAAGCAACTTTCTGATACGACCGGCAATCAACCTAAAAAAACCAATCTCGTTGATACCACCGTTCAAAACAATTCCCTTGGAGACCGTTTGCTAATGTGGCGGGCTGGCGCAAGTTTGATTTCAGAAAATCCTTGGTTTGGGCATGGGCCCGGACATGTGGTGGAAGTGATGACACAACGCACTCATGAACTACGGCCAAACGCTGCCCCACTTGGTTTTAGCCACTTTCATAATGCTATAATCAACATTCTCGTGCGGTCGGGCATATTTGGACTGCTGGCAGTACTCTCTATTTTCATTGTTCCGCTGTCGTTGGTATATCGTGCGACAAGGGAGTGGCATGACAGATCACCGCTGATACTTCTAATGGGTGGTCAGATCACCTATCTGCTCAGCGGCGCGACAGGGATTATGTTAGGCCACGATATTCTCGATGCTGTGTTTATAACGCTGAATGTCTTTACCTTGTACCTAGCCACGAATTGGGCGCTACAAGAGGATCTTGCGCGGTGATGGATACAGCGCTTACGTTAATTATTCCGACCTACAACAGGGCTACAAAAACCTTGGCGGCTTTGCGAAGCGTTCTCGACCAAAATTATGATTGCACTATAATAGTCGTCGATGATGGTTCGGATGTGCCGTTCGCGTTGCCGGATGAGCTAATCGCGGACGCACGCATAATGGTGGTACACCATGATAGAAACCGCGGCGTTAGCGCCGCGCGGAACACTGGTTTAAGTTATTGCACCACACCGCTTGTGACGTTTTTGGACTCCGATGATTGCTTGTTGCCGGAGACATTGGCAGAGCGGGTTTGTTTCGCGGCGGAGGAATTTGCCCGCAACTCGCAGGACAAATATCTAACCATTGGATGCGGTTGGGAGGAACGTGGCCGGGCATCTATCAGGATGCCGCGCAATTCACGGGATTCTTCGGATTTTTACGGTGGTTGTTGGGTATGTCCCGGATCAGCGGTCATTTTTCGAAGCGATTTATTTGCTGCATTGGGCCCGTATGACGAACAATTGCGCAGACTGGAAGATGTCGATCTGTTTATCAGAATCGGGCAATCAAATGGTCGTTATATTTGTCAGGAAATTGTTGGAGTCGCGATTTGCCAATCAACGGGTAAGTCGTCTCAGGACATCGTTGGGGCATCGCAAATTCTCTTAGAAACCTACCAAAAACAATCAGCGCAAGGCATTGTCTCGAAGCGCCAATTGCGAAGGTTAACGGCATATTTGGCCTTGGAACTGGCTGTTAACGCGTGGCGTAGCCAGCAAGTTCTCGCAACAATGAGCTATCTATTGAGATCTTTTATTTTGACCCCGAGGATGGGGCTTCACCTTGTTCCGGGGTGGCGGGTTATTGATACGAGCGAGCGTAGTGAAACATCGCGTTAGAATTGCGGGGCATCATTGTCAGCTATGTAAAAGGTAGGCGTATTGGCCCAAAGTTTTTCTGTATCTGCCGATAATTGTGTCTCAGGTGCGTACTGGATATCGCACATAAACAGCAACAATCGATCAGGTTCGATATGCGTATCCTTGTCTTAACTTGTTTGAGAGTTTGGCGCGGTGCTGGAACATCTCACCAACGAAAATATCCTAAACAGCGGCATTATCTTAATGCATGTCGTTGCTTCGATTGACATTTATCCCGGTGCCCGTTTACACAGATACATACGTTTGGTTTCCGAAAGGCGAAAGCTGAGAGGAATTCAAAGGGAATGTGACGGGTGTACCCATTAGGGCGCCTTTATCACAGCCGACCCCGCGACTGTAGAGCGGTGAGGGCCTTTCTAATATGCCACTGGGAAACCGGGAAGGCGGAAAGGTTCTTATGACCCGCGAGCCAGGAGACCTGCCGGACGTTAGGGCAATTTCGCCCGCTTTCTCTGGGGAAATCTCCCCTTGGCCCAACACGGAGGTTGTCATGGCTGCTCGTACTATTTCTATTCTTAATGTGAGTATTTCTGAGCGCGCTAAAACTGCGGTTCTTGCATTGTTGCTTGGTTCTTTTTTTGTGTGGGGCGCGGGCCTTGCGCACAGCCAAGTGTTGCATGATGCAGCGCATGATACGCGGCATTCTTTCGGCTTTCCTTGTCACTAAGTCATTGAAATCATGATAGTTAAAGTTTTGCTCGCCGCGTTAGCGGCAGGGCTGGTTGCTGGCATTTTTATGGTGCCGTTGCAGTCAGCGAGGGTTACTCCTCTTATTTTGCAAGCCGAAGCCTATGAGTTTGGTGAGGCTAAACATGAACATGGCGCGGCAGAAATGGCTGTCGCGCCCGTTGAAAACGCTACAAAAACTGCCGAAATGCAGGGGCAAACGACCTCCGATGGCCATACGCATGGTGGTGAGGAAGTGGCTGCTGAGGATGCTTCACTTTTTTTTGGTCGTTTTTGGAATACTTTGCTCGCAAATCTCGTCACGGGTGCAGGTTACGGTCTGTTAATGGCGGGTATTTCGATTGCTGTGGGCGTCAACATTACATTCTCTAGCGGTATCTTATGGGGAGTGCTCGGTTGGCTGTGCGTGCAGCTATTACCAGCGCTGGGGCTTCCGCCGGAGGTGCCTGGCTCGCCGTATGTTGATCTCGATGGACGGCAGATATGGTGGGTGGCAACGATAGCACTTTCCGTCATGGGTTTTGGCCTTTTGCTATTGTCGAAGACGACACCGATGAAACTGGCAGGCCTCATCGCTCTGTTCGCACCTCACATTTATGGTGCGCCACAGCCGGAGGATTTGACCAGCAATGTGCCTGCTTATCTGGCCTCGCAATATGCCGTTGCTGCACTCGCCACAACGCTATGTTTCTGGCTGGTTTTGGGTCTCGCTATGGGCTGGTTTATGGAGCGTGTTGAAAAGCGTGGCTGACGTTAAAATCATTCTTATACTCGGCGGGGCGCGGTCTGGAAAGTCCGCGTTCGCCGAGCGTTTGATTGATGAAAGCGGGCTTGCAAAGGCGTATCTCGCGACTGGTCAAATATTTGATGATGAGATGAAACGGCGGGTGGGAACGCATCAATCCCGCCGTGGACCCGAATGGAAACTGATAGAGGAGCCGGTGGAAATTGCCGCCGCGCTACGCACTATTTGTGATAATAAGACGATGATTTTGTTGGACTGTTTGACGCTTTGGCTGACTAATTTGATGATGGCCGAGCGCGATGTATTGTCTGAATGCGACAAGTTGATCGAAGCAATGCCCACGCTGTCGGGGACCATTGTTTTGGTTTCCAACGAGGTCGGGCAGGGCATTGTACCTGACAATGCGATGGCGCGGGCGTTTCGGGATTATGCCGGATTGCTGCATCAGAAGATTGCCGGAATCGCTGATGAAGTTTATTTTGTAACGGCAGGCTTGCCGCAAAAGTTAAAAGGGTGAAGCGCTATGAATGGTGGTAAAATTCCTGCGACAGTTATCACTGGATTTCTAGGTTCGGGTAAAACGACGCTTATCCGCAATTTGTTGATGAATGCGAATGGTAAGAAAATTGCATTGATTATCAATGAGTTCGGCGATCTTGGTGTGGACGGTGATGTGCTAAAAAGCTGTGGCGCGGATGCGTGTAGCGAAGATGATATTGTTGAACTGACCAATGGCTGCATTTGCTGCACGGTGGCGGATGACTTTATTCCGACCATGGAAAAGCTGATTGAGCGCGACCGAAATATCGATCACATCATCATTGAAACGTCCGGTTTGGCGCTGCCGCAGCCGTTGGTGCAGGCGTTTAATTGGCCCGGTATTAAGACCCGCGTAACGGTTGATGGCGTGATAACGGTGGTGGATAGTGCGGCTGTTGCGGCGGGGCGTTTTGCTGATGATGAGGATGCTGTCGCCGAACAACGCGCCGCTGATGAGACAGTGGATCATGACAATCCACTTGAAGAAGTGTTTGAAGATCAGATTATCGCGGCTGATTTGGTTATTCTCAACAAGAGTGATTTGGTAAACGCAGATGCCATGGAAGATGTGCGTACCATCGTGCAGGAGGCGACGTCGCGCCCTGTAAAAATGATTGAAGCGCAGAATGGCAATTTGCCGATTTCGGTATTGCTGGGCATTGGCGCTGGCACGGAAGACTTGATTTCCGGCCGCCGTTCGCATCATGAGATTGAGCATGAGGGCGGCGAAATGCATGACCATGATGACTTTGATT
>JANPBE010000736.1:0-2699 GCA_031430295.1 Phyllobacterium sp. | reverse complement strand
AACGAGGAAGTGCCAGCGCTTCCCGCGCCGGAGCCTGTCGTTGAGACGCCAATCGTTGAAGCCGTTGGCGAGCTTGAGCCATCGCATTCCTATGAGCCGCCGAAAGCTGAGCACCTTGAGGTCGAGCTGCTTCCAATTGATTCGGCCCCAAAAGCCGAACCGGTGCATAAAAAGGCGATGGCTGAAGCGCTGAAGCCAGTGGCTAAGAAGCCTAAACCCGCCGCTGTGTCCGTCATCAAAGACGAGCCTGAGACACCGGAACCCATCGCTGATGAGCCGGATGCCGCGCTGCCGCCTGCGCTGGTTGACGGCGTTTATCAGCCAACGCCCGAAACGCGCGAGCATGATGCGTCATCCGTACACACGCCGGAACCGTTAGACATCTCATCGGAACCCGAACCCGGCCACCCGCAGCCGCTGCCCGTGTTGGACGCCAGTGCTGTCGAAGAGGAAGAAGTCGAACCTGAACTCGGTGGTGAAGCCACTGGTTCCGATGGCGGCTTTGCTGGCGAGACCGGCGAAACAGTTGTCGAACTGGAGCCGCTGGTCGCCGCCAAAATCCCCGTTACTGTTAGCAACAACAAGGTCTATATCGGCAAGGTCGAGGACGTAATCCCCGAACCGGAACCCGAGGCTAAACTGTCGTGGTTCCAGCGCCTGTCGCGCGGGCTGTCGCGCTCGTCCAAAGAATTATCGTCCTCCATCACCGGCATTTTCACCAAGCGCAAGCTGGATGAGGACACGCTGCAAGAATTGGAAGATGTGCTGATCCGCGCCGATCTCGGCATGGAAACCGCGCTGCGCATCACTGATACGCTGTCTTCCGGACGCTATGGCAAAGATGTGTCGGATGAAGACGTGCGTAGCATTATGCGCAGCGAAATCGAAAAAGTGCTCGGCCCTGTCGCCAAGCCGCTTGAACTGGATTTGAGCCATAAGCCGCACGTCATTCTCGTTGTCGGCGTCAATGGCACGGGCAAAACCACTACCATCGGCAAGCTGGCTGCAAAGCTGCGCGCCGCAAATCTCAATGTCTGGCTGGCTGCGGGCGACACCTTCCGCGCCGCTGCTATTGAGCAACTACACATTTGGGGCCAGCGCACAGGATCGCCCGTTGTCTCCACCAAAATCGGCGCGGATGCTGCGGGCCTTGCTTACGATGCCTTTGAGAAGGCCAAAGCCGCAGGCGCGGATGTTTTGATTATCGACACCGCAGGACGCTTGCAAAACCGCGTCGAACTGATGGATGAACTCGCCAAAATCGTGCGCGTTCTCGGCAAGCTGGATCCTGACGCCCCGCACACAGTGCTGCAAACACTGGACGCCACCACCGGTCAAAACGCGCTTAACCAAGTCGAGATTTTTAAGAATGTCGCGGGCGTCAATGGTCTTGTCATGACCAAGCTCGATGGCACAGCGCGCGGTGGCATCCTCGTCGGCATCGCGGCAAAGCATAAATTGCCGGTCTATTTTATCGGCGTCGGCGAGCAGGTCGCAGACCTCGAACCCTTCTCAGCACAAGAATTTGCCGCAGCCATTGCGGGGAGCCACTAATGGACTTTGAACAAGCGCCCGGCACAAAAGGGCAAGTGGAAGTCAACCCTGTCTTGAAGCTCGCGCTCGAACTCGGGCCGCTCATCGTTTTCTTCTTTGCCAATTCCAAAGGCTCATGGCTGGCGCAGAAAATTCCAGCGCTGGCCGACATTGGCGGGCCGCTGTTCATCGCCACGCTACTGTTTATGGTCGCCACCGCCGTCGCGCTCATTGTTTCCTATGCACTGACCAAAACACTGCCAATCATGCCGCTGGTTTCCGGCGCGGTCGTGCTGGTGTTCGGCTCGCTCACGCTTTATTTGCAGGATGAGACGTTTATCAAAATGAAGCCGACAATCGTCAATTCGCTGTTCGGAATCATACTGCTCGGCGGTCTATATTTCGGCAAATCGCTACTCGGCTATGTCTTCGGCAACGCCTTCAAATTGGATGCGGAAGGCTGGAAAAAGCTGACGCTGCGCTGGGGCATTTTCTTCTTGGTGCTGGCAGTGATGAACGAAGTCGTCTGGCGCAATTTCTCAACCGATAATTGGGTCGCCTTCAAAGTCTGGGGCACAATGCCGATAACCTTGCTGTTCACCATGAGCCAAATGCCGCTGATTATGAAGCATAGTGTGGAAACGCCGAAGGGTTAGCCTTTTAGCGCCTTCTCCACCGCTGGCAAAATCTCCTTTGCCACAGCATCCGCATCCAGCGGCCCGACATGCTTATACAAAATCGCGCCGTCTTTGCCGATCACATAGGTTTCCGGCACGCCGTAAACGCCCCAGTCTATGCCAGCGCGGCCGGAGATATCCGCGCCGATGACAGCGTAGGGATTTCCGTTGTCGTTCAAGAATTGCTGCGCGTTTTCAGGCTTGTCTTTGTAGTTCAGGCCCGCGAGCGTGAAGCGCTTGTCTTTGGCTAGCTCCATCAATACAGGATGCTCCTCGCGGCACGGCACGCACCATGAGGCAAACACATTAAGCACGGTGACGCGCCCGATAAAGTCGGCGCTCTTGAGGCCGAGACTCGCGGCATCGAGCGGCGGCAAGTCGGTGTTTGGCGCCACTTTGCCGATCAAAGCGGACGGCAAGTCCGCACTATTTTTGCCTTGATAGAGCTGAAACGCGAACACGCCCGCCAGCGCGGCAAACAGCATTATC
>JANPBE010000735.1:0-1555 GCA_031430295.1 Phyllobacterium sp. | reverse complement strand
GCGTGTGATGAACGAAAGCAAATTGGTCTTCTTGGTCGAGATCACTTCCTGAAGACGGCGATCACCAAAGGCTGTGTTGCCGACAAAGTTGATAGTCGCAATTTTCGTGCGATCACCTTCTTGAATATCAAAGACCACGTTGGAACGGCCTTCGCCCAAATCAACGGTGGTCGGATTAACGACAACGTCAGCACGGCCAATGCGGCGATATGCCTGACGTACTGTTTCAGCATCCTGCTCCAGCAGATTGGAATCAAGCGAGGCACCGCCCTTTAGCTGCACCTGCGCGCCGAGAGCGGCGTCTTTGATTTTCTTATTGCCCTTGAAGAGCACTTGATTGATCACTGAATACTCTGAAACACTGATAACCAAGGTAGCGCCAGACTGCTTAATGCTGACGTCTGAGAACAGGCCAGTGGAATATAAGCGCTTTACGGATTCATCCAAATCGGATGCTGAGTACGACTGACCGGCCTTGATGCCGAGGTAATCGCTGATAGTGGATGATTCGACGCGTGAATTGCCGCGCACATCAACACTCTTAAACGACGCAGCATGAGCAGCGGATACAAACACCAGACTGCCCGCGACCACGCCACCCGCAACGATGCGGCTTGACATGACAATAGCGGAAGCCGCTGACAACAAAATTGACTTAGCCTTCATTTGGCTTTCCAAACCTTCTGCAATAGTTTTGTCCCACGCGATAAATCGCACCCGTCAGAGCGTTCCCCGTCATAAACGGTTTTACCATACACGCAAGCATTAGAGTTAAAATCCGTTTACTTCTTTGTAATTTGTGACTTTGAGGTCACGTAAATTACCCCTTATGGTAAATCAATCCTAACCATGTTCCCGTTTCAGCAGGCAAACAGGTCGTTGAAGAAAACGAATCCCATAAAACCCAAAACCAGAATGCTTCCAATGCGATAGACAATATCCTGCATTTTGGCGGAAACAGGGCGGCGCATGACAGCTTCCATGCCGTAAAACAATAAGTGGCCGCCATCAAGCGGAGGAATTGGCAACAAATTCAAAATACCGATGCCGATTGATAGCAGCGCGGCGAGCTGAATCAGCCAATCATAGCCACGTTTGGCGGCTTGGCCGGCCATCGTCGCTATTTTCACCGGCCCGCCCAGCTGGCATTTGTCCTCACGGCCTTTTACAAGGCGCACAAAGAAGTTACCGGTTTGTTCAGCAATAAAACCAGCCTCTGAAAGTGATTCTTGAAACGCGCCCAGCGGTGAGAAATTGACTGTCCGGAAATTACCGTTTTCATTGCTGACTTTGATGCCCAAGACAGCGATTTTTACTTTATTTCCAAGAGGATCGTCCATTTCTTTGATTTGTGGTGCGGCCGTTATTTCGACTGACTTGCCGTCGCGCTCCATCGCAAATCGTATCTCCTGACCAGCGCGTGGTCCGATGTAACGCTGAACGTCGGTAAACGTCGCCACAGGCTGGCCATCGACGCTTACGAAGCGATCACCCGGCTTGAAACCTGCCGAGGCAGCAACGGTATCGGGCATGATTTCGGTGACGACCGGGACAA
>JANPBE010000734.1:0-4886 GCA_031430295.1 Phyllobacterium sp. | reverse complement strand
GGTGGTCAGAGCCTTAAGATCAACGCATACGCAGGCACAGGGAAAACCTCCACGTTAGTTATGTTGTCAAATGCTGACCAACGAAAAGGGCTCTATCTCGCTTTCAATAGTGCCATAGTAAAAGACGCTAAAGAAAAATTTGGCTCAAAAACAACGTGTATGACGATTCACTCATTAGCGTTGAAATCGCTGCCGAGTAAGTTAAGAAGGAAGGCGTTCAAATCTACAAACGCTGCGGCTCTAGTCGAAAAACTTGAATTGAAAGATCAAATTTTTGAAGGAAACGTACTTTTAACAGCCAAAACATTGGCGTTCTTGGTGATTCAAACAATCAAGGAGTTTTGCCAAGGGATTGATGAAAGCATAAAATCAGTGAACTTTCTTCGATACGGGAAGTTATCGGGACTGAACGATAATGACAAAATTGTGGTATCAGATCAAATCAAACTTCTTGCGGTGGCTGTTTGGGATCGTATGAAATCAGCAGAGCACATGGATATTGGTTTGGGTCATGATGGCTATCTAAAACTATGGGCACTTTACAACCCTAAATTGAATTTTGATTATGTCCTATTAGATGAGGCACAAGATACGAATCCGGTAGTTTTAGGCGTCCTTCAAAAGCAATTGTGCCAAATTGTTTATGTTGGCGATGCGTTTCAACAAATTTATGAGTGGCGTGGCGCAATAAATGCCATGGAGGAATTTGAAAGCACAAATGCCATTTATTTAACAAAGTCGTTTCGATTTGGAAATACTATTGCTGATGCAGCGTCGTCGGTCTTGCGCTTTTTGGGTGCAAAAAAACAAATGTTTGGCAATCAAAAAACTATCAGTAGAATTGGGGCGTGTGAACCAGACGCAATTCTTGCGCGAACTAACTCAACGGTAATGTCTGAAGTGATTGCAGCAATAAATGCTGGCAAGAAATGCCATATTATCGGAGGAACAAAAGAACTTCTGAGGATGCTAAATGCCGTTAATGACCTGAAGAATGGGAAGCCTTCCGATGTGCCTGAGTTCTTTGGATTTACCAATTGGTCAGATGTTGAACAACTCGTTGATGATGGAGAAGCGGATGGTCTGATGACGTTGGTCAACTTGGTTCGCGCCCATGGTGAAAAGCACCTTATGTGGGCACTTCGCAGAACTGAAGCTCAGGAGAATGCTGCTGATGTAGTGATTTCCACTGTATTTAAGGCAAAAGGTCGAGAATGGGACAATGTCAGGCTCACTGATGATTTCTTGCCTAGTATAGGTGACACCAAAGATGGTGTTATTGATCCTTCGGAAGCAAGAGTTTTTTACGTAGCCCTAACTCGTGGAAAGATAGCCGTTGATGTCGAAGATCGAATAATTCAATTTTTTACATTAAGTACCTGTCCACCGGTCAACGTTGACGACACGGTGGGGGACACGTATCAAAAAATTGAAGTGGCTAAGGACAAGCCAAAAGTGGCTGATTTAACCAAAGAAAAGCAGGCGTCTCTGCCATTGGAAATTCTGCCGAAGGTCACGAAAAAAATAGAAAAAACTATCAAAAAAATGAAATTGCCAAGTACATCAAAGCAAGCTGCAATTAATAACATCTTGATGAAACTTGGACTATAATTTTCAACCTTGCGAAATTAGTGCGAGGCGCCCCCCTCTGTCCTGTCGGATATCTCCCCCGCAAGTGGGGAGATTAGCTCACCATCGTCTGCTGCCAACTTTCGGCTCTGGACTTGCTCCGCTTTAGTGGAGTGGGATTGATCATTATCCGGCCATTCTTTCGAACTGGACGGGGCTGATGTATCCGAGCGCCGAATGGCGTCTGGATGGGTTGTAGAAGCCATCAATGTATCGCGCAATGGCGCTGGTGGCTTCGTGTCTGGTGTTGAACTTTGTTTTCCAGATCAGCTCTGTTTTCAAGGTCTTGAAGAAAGTTTCGACCATGGCATTATCATAAGCGTTACCCTTGCCGGACATGGAGATGGTAATGCCATTCTCGCGCAGTTTTGCCTGATAGGCATGGGCGCAATATTGGCTGCCGCGGTCGGAGTGGTGGATGAGATCAAAGTTGGTCCTTGGATGAACCCCGCGCATTATGATGGCCTTATTGAGGGCTGACAGGGCCAGTTGCGTGTGCATACGATCACACACCTCCCAGCCAATAATCCGTCTGGCGTAAAGATCAATGACCACGGCTAAATACAGCCAGCCTTCGCGTGTCCAAATGTAAGTGATGTCCGATCCCCATTTCCGGTTTGGGCCATCCGTATCAAAGCACTGGGCGATGAGGTTTGGCGCGATTGGAAACGCATGAGCGCTGTCAGTTGTGCGGGTAAACCGGCGCTTTTGCCGTGCCTGAAGGCCATTTTCGCGCATCAAACGCGCAATGCGCCGCCGCCCGACTGTAAACCCTTGCTCGCGCAGTTCATGCACCATGCGCGGGCTGCCATAGGTCTCGTGCGAGAGCCGGAACGCCATTTGCACACGGGCAGACAGCACCAAATCGTGCCGCCGCCGCATACTCAAAGCCCGCTGTTTCCACGCGTGATAGCCGCTCTGGCTCACCGACAAAACGTTGCACATGCGCGAGACCGGATACTGCGCTTTCTTTGCATCGATGAATGTGTACCTCATCGATTTGTCTCGCTGACAAAGAAAGCTGTGGCTTTTTTTAGTATCTCGCGCTCCTGCCGCAGCACCGCATTCTCGCGCCGCAGCCGCTTTAGTTCCGCCTCAGGCGTCTCGCCGCCAACAACCGGAACGATGCGCCCTCGCGCTTCAGATAACCACCGCTCCAACGTCGAATGACCCAACCCCAGATCCCGCGCCACTTCCGTTTGACGCCGTCCGCTCGTCAAAACCAGCCGAACAGCCTCATCCTTAAACGCTTGTGTAAATCGCTTCTGCTTCATCAAAATAGCCTCCAAGCCAATAAAAGCCTCTCCACTTTTTCGATGCAAGTCCACTCCCCTTCAAACCAACCCCTCCACCCACTTCGCAGTCTCGTGCGCGTTCACTGTTGCACTTCTTACCAATCCGTCGAAATGGCGGGTGAGGGTTCGGACGGGTTCGGTGGCGTTTAGCAGCATGTAGAGGCCGCCGACGTAGAGGGCAGCGCGGGTGGTGCCGAAGACTGTGTAGGGGATGGAAAAGCGGGTGCGGCCATCGAACAAATAGAGGCGGAAAGTGGGGTATAAATCATCCACCAGCGCTGCCATGTGGCGCAATTGTTCTTTGCGGGCAGGGGCGCTCATGCCGGTCCAGATGCCTTGTCCGGCGGCGAGTAACTCCAGCGTTTGGCGCGGCATACAGGCTTCCATATCCGTCTCGGGACGGCGGTTATAGGCAAGGCGGCTTTGCGTTTCGCCGCGCTGCTGGCTGGCATCGCGCTGGGTGATTTGCGCCTCAAAGGCGATCAGCGCCTCGCTGCGGAGCAGGTCCGGAATGGCGGCGGGCACATAGCGAATTTTGGTGCCTGCGGCCTCGCCGTGCCAGCGGGCCATGAGGGTTTGGTCGGCATCATCCACCGCCTCTTCAATTTCCAGCGCGGCGCGAAGCTCGCCGGTTAGCCCTTCGGTTTGCGAAAGGCCGAGCAGCCAATCCAGCGAGACATTGTGGGCGGCGGCGATGGCCACAAGCGTTTCCGTGCGTGGCAGGCGCGCAGCGGCTCCCGTGAGTAATTGCGAAAGCGCGGAGCGATCAAGGTGCACGGAGGCGGCAAAGGCTGAGGCATTGAGGCCTGAACGGCGGACGAGATCTGTGAGGCGTTGTCTGAAAAGCTCGGAAAGTTCGCGTTTGTCCATGGGTTTTGTCCGGTTCGAATAGGTGTTTGGCTCCGTTGATGGAGCGCTTCCTCTCCCCGATTCTTTATCGGAGAGAGGGTAGGGTGAGGAGCGGTAATTTTGCGAAATCTCGTGGTTTTTCGCCCCTCATCCGCCCTTTGGGCACCTTCTCCCCGAAAGAAAATCGGGGAGAAGAGACAATCGCCATATTTATGCGCTTTATGTTTACTAAACACAACATTTTAGAAAAATGGTGCGCATATACTGGTTTTTGTGCGCAAATTCGCCTTGAGTCTCCTGACGTCTGGTGACAAATATTTAGTCGGCGGATTTGGGTGATTTGGCATGGCGACCTTGGAAGTGATTGAAACAACACGCAAAATGCGCGTGGAGTGGCCAACTGTTGCTGTGATTATCGGCTGCTATGGCGCGTGGCTGGCATCGGGCATTTGGCTTTCGATGGATCATCTTTATGTCGCGCTTTTCATCATTACCCACTGTGTGGCGCTGCATTCATCGCTGGTGCATGAGTGTTTGCATGGACACCCGACGCGCAAAGGCTGGCTGAACGAGGCGCTGGTGTTTTTGCCGCTGGGCCTTGTGTGGCCATACCGCCGGTTCAAAACACTGCATATGAAACATCATGCCGACGAGCGGCTGACCGATCCGTTTGACGATCCGGAGAGTTATTACCGAGCCTTTTGGCAGCATGAAGCAATGCCGCGCTGGCTGAAATTTGTGCTGCGCGTGAATAATACGCTGGCGGGGCGCGTGGTGCTAAATCCGCTTTTGGGCACGATTGGTTTGGTGGTTTCGGACGCAAAACTGATTGCGGCGGGGGACCGCGCCGTGCTGGATGCATGGCTGCGGCATTTGATTGGCGTTGCAATCGTCTTGTTTATTGCCACGCATTATTTTCATATTCCGGTCTGGCTCTATGTGCTGGTTCCGGCCTGGATTGGCCAGTCGATTATCGCCATTCGCACCTACGCTGAGCATCAATGGCACGAGACGCCGGAGGGGCGCACGATCATCGTGGAGCGCTCGCCGCTGGCGTTTTTCTTTCTGAATAATAATCTGCATTTGGTGCATCATAAGCATCCGACGACGGCG
>JANPBE010000733.1:0-8123 GCA_031430295.1 Phyllobacterium sp. | reverse complement strand
TCAAAAAACGTATCAATGGCTAAAGTCGAAAGCGAGCTGATAGCGGCATAGGTGTAAACCTCGGCAACATTCACCGTGCTCATCGCCGCCTCGTCGAGACTGTCAAACACCTCGTCGCCGCCCCGCTCGCCAAGAATAGCTGCGAGCACAACGGACGCATCAAGAATGAGCGCACTCACTCTTCATCGCCCTGAACGCCGCCCGTCTCAGCCTTTCGCTCGCCTGCCCGCCACGTCAGAAAATCATCAACGCTTGCATTCTCAACAAGCCCAGTGCTGCGTGCAATTTCCCTGACCTTTTCTTTGACGTCTTTCATCGTCTTTATGCGTATCGCTCCGTCGATAACTTCGATGCGCACCAGCCCGCCTTTTTCAAGACCAACCGCGCGTCGCAAATCCGCAGGTAGGCTCAAGCGTCCCGTCTCGCTCACGCGGCCACGAGAGCCAGACGCGATGCTTTCTTCGCCTCGATTTTTTTCACTGCGTGCGCCAGCCATGATAATATCCATAGTTAAACTCAGCACACCTTACGCCATAAACTCAAGTTGCGCCATAAATTTTTACAAGCCATATTTTAATATATGCCAAATATTGCAGCACGCCAAAAATATATTACCACAAATATCCGTCCGACTGACTCCACACGCCCTACGCATCAATTCCGTGCGGCTTCTGGGCGATCTCTGGGCGGTCTCTGGGCTGTTCCCGATGCCCCACACATGAATTTCATTCATCCATAGCCGGAACGCTTCTTGTTTGATTACGCCGCTTTGCGCTGTCAGTTTTGCCCTCAGAAATTCCAATAGGTGCGACCTCTCGTGCCGTGTGAAAGGGGAAATCCATGACCCGCATGAAAGCACTACTACTCGCCACCTGCCTCACATTTACCGCACCTGCCCTCGCTGAGGAAATCCGCATCTTTTCGTGGTCCGATTATTTCGGCGCGAAATCCATCGCCCAATTTTCCGACGAGTTCAAAACCAAAATTGTCTATGATGTCTTTGATAATAACGACATTGTGGAGACCAAACTGCTCACCGGCGGCAGTGGTTATGATGTCGTCACACCCAATCTATCGCCCCATTTTGCCCGCGAACTCAGCGCCAATGTCTGGGCTGATCTTGACCCCGCCAAGCTGCCAAATAAGAAAAACATCGATTCCGGCATCATGGCGCAGCTCACAAAAGTGGATCCGAAAGGCCTGCACGGCCTGCCATGGATGTGGGGAACCACGGGCATTGTGTATAATGTCGATAAGATCAAAGCCATCATGCCCGATGCGCCAGTCGATAGCTGGGCGATGCTTTTCGACCCAAAAACTGTCGAAAAATTCGCCGGATGCGGCGTTGCCATGCTTGATGACGACGAGCAAGTGCTGGGTAGCGCTCTGATTTATTTGGGAAAAAACATAAACACCGCCACTGAAGCCGACATTGATGCAGCGCAAGCCGTGGTAACCGCAATCCGCCCCTTCGTGCGTAAATTTCATTCGTCAGAATACATCGGTGGCCTCGCCGCAGGCGATTATTGCATTGCACTGGGCTTCTCAGGAGATGCCCGTGTAGCATCCTTGCGTGCCGCAGAATCCAAGCAAACCTTCACCATTGACTACCGCCTGCCCAAAGAAGGCGCGCTACTCTACTTCGATGTTCTGGCCATCCCCGCCGACGCGCCAAACATTGCGGGCGGCACCGAGTTCATCAACTTCCTCATGCGCCCCGAAGTCGCCGCCACTGCCGCAAATGAGACAGGCTTTGCCACCGCCAATGCAGAAGCCATGAAGTTGGTTGACCCTGAATTGCGCAACAATAAGAATCTATACCCGTCTTCGGATACGATTTCCAAGCTCACAATCCCGCGCATTTTCGACAACAAAGAACTGCGCTATCGCCATAAGGCGTGGCAAAAAGCGTTGGGACAAATCTAATAGTCACTAGAATATGTGGCCAAATAAGAGCATGGCAAAGATCACTGATTTTCCGGAGATTTTGCCATGCCCATCGCCCTCGTTCTCGAACGCCAACACGAACTGGCCCTTCGCGAAATAGACCTGCCCACCCATGTCGGGCCGGGCATGGTGATGATTGCCATCCACACAGTCGGCGTCTGCGGCTCGGATGTGCATTATTATACCCACGGCAAAATCGGACCTTTCGTGGTCAATGAGCCGATGGTGCTTGGTCATGAAGCCGCTGGAATCATTACACAAATTGGCGAAGGTGTAACACATCTAAAGGTCGGCGACCGTGTCTGTATGGAGCCGGGCATCCCTGATCCCAACTCAAAAGCTGCGCGACTTGGCATGTATAATGTGGACCCCGCCGTGGTGTTTTGGGCAACCCCGCCCGTTCATGGCGTGCTCACGCCGCATGTCGTGCACCCGGCAAACTACACGTTCAAGCTGCCCGACAACGTCTCATTTGCCGAAGGCGCGATGGTCGAACCCTTCGCCGTTGGTATGCAGGCGGCCCACAAGGCGTGCATCAAGCCGGGCGACACAGCCATCGTTATCGGTGCCGGCCCCATCGGCACAATGGTCGCCATCGCCGCGCTCGCAGGCGGCTGCGCCCGCGTCATCGTTGCCGATATGGCCCAACCAAAGCTGGATATCGCCGCGCAATATCAGGGCATCATCCCCGTCAATGTCAAAGAGCAAAACCTCGTTGAAGTGCTAAACACACTCACCGATGGCTGGGGCGCGGATGTCGTATTTGAATGCTCCGGCTCGCCGCGCGTCTGGGAAACCATCATGGCCCTGCCCCGCCCCGGCGGCACAATTGTCGCTGTTGGCCTGCCGGTGAACCCCGTCGCCGTCGATATATCCAGTGCCACTACCAAGGAAGTGCGCATCGAAACCGTCTTCCGCTATGCCCATCAATATGACCGCGCCATAGCGCTCATCGCCTCGGGTAAGGTTGATTTGAAGCCACTGATTTCCGAAACGTTTGAGTTCAAAGACTCAGTCGCCGCCTTTGACCGCGCCGTCGAGGCCCGCCCATCGGACGTAAAATTGCAAATCCGGATGCCATGATTTAGAGCGCTCGCACACTAAATAAGGACACAAAATGGATACCAGAGATTCAAACGGCGCCATCTTAGCCGAGGGTGATACCGTAACCGTCATCAAAGACCTCAAGGTGAAGGGTTCCTCCTCCGTGGTGAAGCGCGGCTCCATTTTCAAAGGCATACATTTAACCGACGAGCCTACCGAAATCGAAGTCCGGTCCAAGGAAATCAAAGGCTTAGTCCTGAAAACAGAATTTGTGAAAAAAGGCTGATAACGCGCCAAGCACCTTGCCCAGATGCCCCCTACTGCATTAGTGTCAACTAAGACAAGAGGGGATTAGACATGCACAAAGGCCGCATAGAAGCGTTTTCTGATGGCGTCATCGCCATCATCATCACCATCATGGTGTTGGAAATTAAAGTGCCACACGGCCATGATCTGGCGGCTCTTGCCCCGCTATTGCCGGTGTTCCTTAGCTATGTGCTGTCATTCGTCTATGTCGGCATTTATTGGAATAATCATCACCACATGTTCCAAGCGGTGAAACATGTTGACGGCGGCGTGCTTTGGGCAAATCTATTTTTACTTTTTACTCTCTCGCTATTGCCATTCTCGACAGGCTTCATGGGTGAAAATGAGTTCGCCCAAGTACCCGTCGCGCTCTACTCATTTAACCTTTTGATGTGCGCTGTAGCCTACACCGTTCTGGTCATCGCGCTCACCAAATTGCACGGCAAGGATTCCGATTTTGCCAAGGCGATCAGCGACGATAAGAAAGGCAAAATCTCGATTGTTGCCTATATCGCGGCAATCCCACTGGTGTTCGTCAGCCCGATAATTTCCGCAGTTTTGCTGCTCATTGTCGCGCTGATCTGGCTTGTGCCAGACCGTCGCTTTGCCAAAATCATCGGCTAATTACGGCGCAGGCTTGCCCTTTTCCCACGTCACAGTTTGCCCATAAAGCGGCACACTGGACAGAGCCATTTTGGCCGAGCCATCCTGCACTTGTCGCGAATGGGATAGATAAATCAGAGTGTCATTCTTCTTGTCATAAATACGGTTGACGACCTGCTGCTTCCAAATCAGAGAAATGCCTTGATTGAAAACTTCTTCGCCCTCTTCGTCCAGTGAAATATCACCAACCACCAACGGGCCCGTTTGGCGGCAGGCAATGGAACTATCCGACGGCTGCTCAAACCAATTGCCCTTGCGCAAACGGTCAATCACGCCGCGATCAAAATAGGAAATATGGCAAGTCACGCCCTGCACTTTCGGGTCGGTGATCGCTTCCACAACAATGTCGTTGCCAGTCCAGTCCACGCCCACCTTGCCAACTTCCTCAGCGCGCACCGAAGCGCTTGTAGCTATCATCGTCACTAGGGCTAAGGGCAAGAACCGCTTCAACATCTTATTTTCCTTCACAAAAAACAACGCCGCCAACATGTAAGATGTTAGCGGCCTCATTCAAGCATTCGATTTTTCAATTATAACCTTAGCCATGCGTCATACGCTTCAGTACATCGGTCTTGGCAACAAAATGCTGATAAAGCGCCCCGCCAACATGGCCGATAAGAAGAACAATCAGCACTGGTTTCATAAGTTGATGAAACTCACCAGCGGCTCCAATGCCGCCAAAATAGGCGGCCGCGCCGGAAAGAGGCACCAGAAACATCAGCGCATAAAGCGCGACATGGGCAATCTTTGCTGACATCTTCATCCATGAAGGTTCGTTCACTGGCTCGGCGGGAACACCGCGCGATTTGCGGAGCATCAAGCGCCAAATGGCAAATGCCACAATGCTCAAACCGCCCCAAATATGGAACAATACAATGGGGGATGAGAACCCGCTGGCATCGCCGCCATGTTCAAATGCATCCCATGCCTCCCCCATACTCTCGCCCAAAAACAACTGTTCAAGAATAATTGCGGCAACCAGCCAATGCAGTACCTTTTGCATCGTGCTGAAACTTTTAGGGGCGCTAGCTGACATAAAAACTCCGTTGATTTGAAACTTATGAATCGCCAAAAGCTAAGACCACAACCAGAAGCCGACAACTTAAATATTTGTAATATTAGGATTAGCCCATCTGCGCATCATTCTCGGGCCGTTAGCGGAACCGGGAATGACGATCATTATTAAGCCACTGTAATTGAATAGCTAACACCACTTGTCCAGAAATTCGCCAATCCCCATAACCTGAATATCCGGCAGCGCCTCGATCAGCTTCGGCACATCCCAATCCCACCAGCAACTAGCGAGAATACGCCTTTGAATATCTTCTGGAAAACGGAACCGGATGCGTTTTGCCGGAACACCGCCGACAATTTCAAACGGCAGCACATCGTGCCTCACCACAGCATTGGCACCGATGACCGCGCCCGTTCCAATGTGCACGCCGGGCAAAATCACCGCGCCATGGCCAATCCACACATCATGCCCAATCACCACGCGTTTGGCCTGCCTGCGCGCGCGAAATTCCTGATCTATCCCGTGCAGCCGGAAAAACTCATTAGGCCGGTAGGTAATTTTGTGCATGGTCAGCCGCTCGAGCGGATGCTCCAGCGCATTGATGCGCGCATTGGCTGCCACCGAACAGAACTTGCCAAGCTCCGCGTAAATCCCCTCGGCGTGACGCTCAAAATAGGTGAAATCCCCCGCCGTCACTTCGCGCAGCACCACCCGTTCACCAACAACGGTATATTTGCCCATGCTGGTGTTTTTCAGCTCGGCACTTTTGTGAATATGCGGCTCATCATTGTGCCGCATGGAGATGCGATTTTTGTCCATGGCTTTCACTAATTGCGCCACTTAAAATTGGCAACAGCACCCGTGCAATCGCGCCAAATTTGGGCTACATAGAGCGCATGGAACAAGCGATTTTACAAAATCCAAAGCGCCGTGCGCTGATTTGGGCACTTGCCATTCTGACCGCTGCCGTGCTTTCCGGCATTGTCTTTGCCATGTGGGTGGAAAACGGCCCGCAAATCATGATGGCTCTTGGCAACACCGCATTGGCTTGGTGCTTTTAAGTAACGGAAATCTTCATGCAAAAATCAATCCGCATCATTTTCGCAGCGCTCTTTTTGATGATCGTTGCATCACTTGGAATGGGAGCATTCCTGTGGATGAAGGGCCAAAACAGTGAAGCTGCCTACGGTGGCGCATTCACGCTTATTGACCAAACCGGCAAGCCAATCACCGAGGCCGCGCTGCAAGGCCACCCCAGCATGGTATTTTTCGGTTTCACTCATTGCCCGGACGTCTGCCCCACAACGCTGTTTGAAATGAAGGGCTGGTTCGACAAGCTCGGCGATGATGGCAAAAATCTGCAAGGCTATTTCGTGACCGTTGACCCCGAGCGCGACACGCCGGAAATTCTCGGTCAATATGTCAGCAATGTCTCTAACCGCGTCACCGGCATTACCGGCAAGTTGGATGACGTTGCGGCGATGGCCAAAGCTTGGAATGTCTATTTCAAAAAAGTCCCCGGCGCGGATGGCGACTATGAAATGGACCATACAGCCATCATTTTTCTGCTAAATTCCAAAGGCCAGTTCCACGGCACGATTGCTTATGGCGAAAATCCAGATACAGCCTTTGAAAAGATCAAACGCCTCGTAAAGTTGTAAAATCAGCCCATGCCTCAATCCCGCTTTTTTCTCTCCGCCTCCCGTCTCGAAGCCGAGCGTATTTTTGGTATCGTAGAACGCGCGTTTGAGGAGGACGGCCACCCCGTTTCCATCCTCGAAGTGGATGAAGATCGCGATATTCACGAGGTCTCGCTCTACATTCAAACCGAAGACGAAGACGAGACCAAAGCACGGCTGGCAGCTGTGCTAGGTTCGGATTTCTTCGGCCTCACACTCGGCCTCGAACAGCTACCGGATATTGATTGGGTCACCCATTCGCTGGGTATTTTAGCGCCTGTCCACGCCGGACGCTTTGTCGTCCATGGCAGCCATGATCGCGGCTGCGCACGTTCCGGCGAAATCGCCATCGAAATTGAAGCCGGCCAAGCCTTCGGCACCGGTCACCACGGCACGACAGCAGGCTGCATGGAAATGATCACCGAGGTGGTTCGCAACCGCAAGCCACGCAATGCGCTGGACCTTGGCACCGGCTCAGGCGTATTGGCAATCGCCGTCGCGCACCTTGCAAAAATCCCGGTTCTGGCTACCGACATTGACCCGATAGCCACACGAGTGGCTCGAGAAAATGTCGTTCATAATCAAGTGGCTGCCTATATATCATGCGAAACAGCAACCGGTTTCCACCGCAAAGAAATAGGCCAATCCGCACCGTTTGATTTGATTGTCGCCAACATTCTAGCCAAGCCGTTGATGCAACTCGCCCCGCAAATGGGTCGCCACTTGGCACGCGGCGGCGACATCATCCTCTCCGGCATCCTCGCCACCCAGCGCGACCGCGTACTTGCCGCCTACCGCACGCAGGCGCTTTACCATCGCAAGACCCTGTGGCGTAATGGCTGGGTAACGTTGCATTTGAGCTGAAACAAAATTACTCTTGGAGTCCAGCATGGTCGGAATAGAAGCCTTCGCTAGCGCGACACTTGCTGGAATGATTTATGTTCTCATTCCCGGCCCCGCCATGTTGGCAGTACTATCACTAACTTCCACACAAAACCGCTATGCATCAGCAAAATTCCTCGCGGCCCACTTGCTCGGCGACGTCATCTGGTCGCTTCTTGCCCTGCTTGCCATCGTCGGTGTCTCGAAAGTTGGCCCACAACTATTCGATTATTTGGGAATGGCGTGCGGCGCATATCTGATTTGGCTTGGCGGCAATGCGCTCTTCAGCAGAGCCAATATTGTTGTACCCATTGTGACAAACCCTATAAGGAGCGGCTTGATATTTGGTCTCTCAAATCCAAAATCTTACCCCTTTGCTTTGGCGATGATGACCGTGATTTTGGGCAAGTACGGTGCAAACCTGACAGTCGCTTCAGCCGCAGTTTTGCTGATCGGCTGCACCATTGGCTTTATTCTTGCAGATTTGGTTGCCGTTTACTGGACAGGCCTCGCCTTCGTGCGCCAAGGGTTTAGCAAACATCCCAAGTTAATCACGCGCTTGACTGGTGCGTTGTTCATCGCCTTCG
>JANPBE010000732.1:0-12101 GCA_031430295.1 Phyllobacterium sp. | reverse complement strand
CACGCTTTCGCCACCCGGAATAATGTTCAAATCATCGGGCAGCGGCTCAGTCGCGCCGATAAACGAGCCAATCGGCATAATATGTGAGGCCGAAACCGGCTCCAAATCGCCGCCATAGGCATTTGTCGCAATCAGCGCCTTGCCAGCAGAAATCCGGCCCGCTGTTGTTTCCACAATAACCCTGCCGCCCTCGTTTCTAATGCCTGTCGCTTTGGTACCCTCATGGAGATTCGCGCCCGCCGCAGCCGCAGCTTTGGCCAGCCCCACCACAAAGCGCATCGGGTGAATATGCCCCGTACCCATGTCGCGCGTGCCGCCAAGATAGCGGGTCGAACCCAGCCGCTCGGCCGTCTCGCCTGCGTCCATCCATGAAATATGCGGATAATCATAGCGCTCGGCCATAATTTGCCCATGCGCCTGATAGTCCTTCAAATAACCCTTCTTATGCACCACAGACATTTGCCCCGGCACAAATTCCATATCGATTTTATGCGTGTGGGCAAATTCAAGCATATGGGCTTTGGCGTCCTCCGCCATCTGGAACAGCGCCTTGGAGCGCTCGAAGCCCACATCAGCCTCCATTTCCTCGACCCATGCACGCTGGCCTGTGCCAAACTGCCCGCCGTTTCGCCCCGATGCACCATCACCAAAACGAAATTGTTCAATGAGAACAACGGAAACGCCTTTGATGGCTAGATGATAGGCCGCAGAAAGTCCGGTAAACCCGCCACCAATAATCACCACATCGCATATCTGTGAACCATCCAGCGCCGAATAGGTTGGGCGCTCGCCTACGCTGGCTTCATACCATGAAACGCCGGGTGAGATGGGGCTTTGATAGGTCATAATAGTGGCTCCACGATTGCTCGTATGGTCATCGCTTGGGAGTTAAAGCGGCGCTGGTGGTTAGGGCACCTCTCCCCGATTCTTCATCGGGGAGAGGGTAGGGTGAGGGGCGGTCGCGCGTATCTCTCTTAAAGCTGGCGCCCACATCCGCATTCCCTACACATTAGTAAGCAAAAACTCACGTTCCCACGGCGAAATCACCTGCATGAAGGTTTCAAATTCACCGCGCTTCACGCCCGAGTAAATCGCCACGAACTCATCGCCGAAAATTTCACGAAATTCCGGCTCTGACTCCAGTAATAACAGACCTTCCAACAAACCGCGTGGCAACTGAACGCCGCCGCCATAGGTGTTTCCTGTGCTCGGGTCGGTTGGCTTCAGCTTATTCACCATACCTAAGTAACCGGCAGCTAACGAAGCAGCAATTGCCAGATAAGGATTGGAATCCGAAGACGGCAAACGGTTTTCAACACGCCGCGCAGCGGGCGATGATGGTGGCACGCGAAACGCCGTCGTGCGGTTGTCGTAGCCCCAAGCCGTGTTCACCGGTGCGGAATATCCCGGCGTCAAGCGACGATAGGAATTCACATAAGGAGCTAACATAACCAACAGGCTCGGAATATAACGCTGCATTCCACCGATAAAATGGAAGAACTCAGGCGTTTCAGAGCCATCTTCTGCTGTAAATATGTTCTTACCGGTCTTTTTATCCACGATTGACTGGTGAATATGCATTGCCGAACCCGGCAGACCTTGAATGGGCTTTGCCATAAAGGTCGCATACATATCATGGTTCAGCGCGGCCTCACGAATGGTGCGCTTGAACAGGAACACTTGGTCAGCCAACGCTAACGGATCACCATGGCGCAGGTTGATTTCAAGCTGCGATGGGCCTTCTTCATGGATCAGCGTGTCAATTTCCAGACCCTGCTTTTCCGAATAGTGATAAATATCATCCACCAATTCATCAAACTCATTGATGCCGGCAATCGAGTACGCCTGACCACCAGAAATAGCTCGGCCAGAGCGACCCACAGGGGTCTTTAGCGGATAGTCAGGATCGGTATTTTGCGCGACGAGATAAAATTCAATCTCAGGAGCCACCACACATTTCCAACCCTTGGCAGCATAAAGCCCCATGATATGGCGCAACAAATTGCGCGGTGTGTAAGTGACGGGTTTCCCATCAATGCCGACAATATCGCAGATCACTTGCGCGGTCGGGTCAGTTTCCCACGGCACATCAGACAGTGTGGAAAGATCCGGCATCAGCTTCAAATCGCTGTCGAGCGGATCATGCTTAAACTCGCCGGACTCCGGCGGGTAATCACCGGCAATGGTTTGCCTGAATATTGCATTTGGCAGAGCCAAAGATGTTTCAGTGGTGAATTTGGAAGATGGCATCATCTTACCGCGGGGGATGCCCGCCATGTCAGGAGTGATGCATTCAATATCTTCAATCGAGCGCCACGCAAGCCATTCTTTGGCTTCTTTCCAGTTGCGGACACCGCGTATGTTTTTCACGTGGGTGGGAGTACGACGCCGTTTCGTCAGCGGTTTTTTTTCGGGCGTTTCAATCGCCATTTATGCACCGGGCTTTTGTTTCGGGAGTTTCAGTGTAGCCGCCTTCGCTTATATAAAGGAAGGGGGAGATGGCACTATTCGGTTGTGCAGTGCACCAATTGTTTTGCCGCGCTGCGCGGCAGTTCTGATTTTGAGCGCAGGCGGGTCATTTGGTTAAAAACGAGACTATGGCAAGAATACCTTTCGTGTCTCCGCACACACAGCGCATTGACGCTGGGCGTTTGGCATACGCATTCCGCACTGTTTCTGTACGCACGGCGTATCGTGTCTGAGCGTATTTCGTGCGTCTGCCGACCGCATTTCGACCGGCAGATTGAGACGGTTTTTTACTCTGCAGCGTCCGAAAATTTAGGCATCTGCTGGTTCGTCACGATAACCGGAATGAGTAAATCGCCCCAGTTTCCATTGCCGCAATGATGCCTCGCCGAACGCACCAGCTCCACCGAAACGCCCGCTTCAACCGCATTCATAACCGCTTGATTTAAGCGATGCAGATCATTTGCCACCATGCGAATGGCCGATTGTTGCTGTGATGACATAGCCGAAGACTGCTCTTCTGCCCGCTCTTTAACCCGTGGCTTGGCAACCATAATGTTCATTTCCTTTATGTTATCCGGCGAAGTTTTGGTTGGTTTGTAAATTATTGTAACTCATTTAGTGGAATGAGAATTTAAGACGCGAATGTCTTCCATCTTCATCGTTCGTCATGACTATTATTACAACGCAACGCACAACAAATGCCAATTTATTCAACAAAATAGCTTAAAGTTCATGGTCACGCTGTCTTGCGCTTGACTGAAAATGTCTGTAAATTTGTCATAATTGTAAATTATCACGATCATACATTTTGTAAAATGCTTGTAAAGGTTTGGAGTTTTGTCATGGCTGAGCAGAAAATATTCGCCGGTCCGCGCATTCGCCGCATCCGTAAAGAAAAGGATTTAACCCAAACCGCGATGGCCGAAGCCATTGGTATTTCACCAAGCTATTTGAACCTTATCGAGCGAAATCAGCGCCCGCTCACTGTCCAGCTCATCTTGAAATTAGCCACCACTTTCAAAATTGACTTAGAGGATTTGCAAGGCGAAGCGGGCGGCAGCGTAGCGGATTTGCGCGAGGTTTTCGCCGACCCCTTGCTTTCCGCTGAGCTTCCGGGGCCTGAAGAATTGATCGAAGTGGCCGAAGCCGCCCCCAACGCCGCCGCTGCTATGATCAAGCTTTACCGTGCCTATCGCGAAAGCCAGGAACGCCTGACTGACCTGTCAACACTGCTCTCAAAAGAGGGTCGTGGCACCGCAATTACCAGCGCTCGCTTGCCGCTGGACGAGGTGCAGGAGCTGCTCGCTAGCCGTCCTAACTACTTCGCTCTGATTGAAGATGAGGCAACAAGTTTTCTTAACTTATTGAAACCAAACGAAGATTTGGAAGGCGCATTAAAGGAATGGCTGCGTGCCCAACATGGTGTCACGGTACGCATCCTACCCGTTGCCACCATGCCAAATTGGCGTCGTCGCTATGATAGACACTCGCAGCGCCTCTTTATTTCGGAGCGTCTATCTCCCTTTGACCAATTGCGAGAGCTGGCCATGGAAGCCGCTTTACTGCGCATGCAAGTGGCAATTACTGCGGAAATTGAGAGCCTTAAACTCTCCTCACCCGAAGCCCGCCGTATCGCCCGCTTTGAGATGGCCCGCTATGCCGCCCACGCTTTGATGATGCCCTACCAAGCCTTTCTCACCGCCGCGCAAAAGGCGAGTTACGACATTGATGTTCTCCGCTCCCGTTTCCGTGTGTCGTTTGAACAGGCCGCAAACCGGTTGACCACTCTTAATCGCAACGGCGCTTCCGGCATCCCGTTTTTCATGCTGGAAATTGACCAAGCGGGCAATCGTTTCCGTCGGGCAGGCGCACATGGGTATCCACAGTCGCGTTTTGGCGGCGGTTGTCCTAAGTTGCCAGTACATAGTGCTTTTACGCAGCCACAACAGATACTTAGTGAAAGTGTAGAGATGCCGGACGGCGGCCAGTTTATGCTGATTGCCCGCACGCTTGAAGGCCCGCACGGCGCATTTAACGAGCGCCCGCGTCGCACAGCGTTGCTGCTGGGCTGCGATCTCTCCTTCAAGGATGAAGCCGTCTATGCGCAAGCTCTCAGCCCCGTACGCACCGCTATTGGCCCGTCGTGTAGGCTTTGCGAACGCGCTGGCTGCCTTTCCCGCGCCGCCCCACCAATCACCAAGCCGTTGGGGCTTGATGAGATGGTAACAGGGCTAAGCGCGTTTGATTTTGTGTGAATTGCTAACTCAAATACGTCACGGGGATTGATGGGTTAGTCTCAAACAGTCATGCGACAAATGGTTCGCTACGCGATAATCAGTATTCAAGATCAAACAAAGTTAGCAAGCCCATGTCCACAGATCCAATACCTTTGCCGCAATCTGCAAACGTCCAAACCACCGATAGGTGGGGCATTTGGTTGGTCGCAGGGTCGGCTTTGGCTTGGTCTTTTGGCGGCACGATTGATCGCTTTATCGACGCGCCAGACACATGGACAGTGGTTTTTTGGCGCTCATTATGGGCTGCCGCTTTCTTGATGGCCTTCTTACTTATTCGGGATGGGCGCAAAACGCCCTTAGCTTTCAAGGCCATGGGCCTGCCCGGTCTCGTCGTGGCACTATGCTTTATGACCGCGTCAATCTCCTTTGTGCTGGCAATCTCCTACACCAGTGTGGCCAATGTTATTTTAATAAACGCTGCTGTCCCGTTGGTCGCAGCACTTATTTCGCGAGTCTTCTTGGGTGAAAAAATATCCGGCACCACATGGATGGCCATCGCGGCCGTTATTGCTGGCGTTGCCATCATGGTCTCTGACAGCTCCAGCGAACAGAAATCACTTGTAGGTAATTTGTTGGCGCTCCTCATCACTTTCGTGTTTGCCATTGCTACGGTGGTAACACGCAGAAACTTCGGCATCCGCATGACGCCAGCGGTCATTGTCGCTACCTCACTGGCAACACTTATTGCCGCCAGTCAAACGACGACGTTTCTAGTATCCGCCCATGACATGGCTTGGCTTTTTGCCTTTGGTGCGTTGAATTTGGGACTCGGAATGGCGCTGTTTGTTACTGGCGCCAGACTCATCCCCGCAACACTTGCAGCCCTTTTGGGCACAATTGAAACCGTGTTGAGCCCTGTGTGGGTTTGGCTCATTCACGGTGAAAAAACCTCCCAAATGACCGTTATTGGCGGCACAATTGTTCTTATTGCGTTGATCTTTTATCTGGTAATCGGCACGCGCTCTACGGCTGCAAAAAGCTAAAAAGTGAATTTAATCAAGAACTCCATTTGTATTCATTGACAATCGGTAAATGCCGTTTGAAGGTAGGACATCGAAACCGGCTTCAAGGTCCATCTTGAAATTTTGCAAAAACGATAATGCTGCACGGGGCGTGCACATGGCCCAAAACGGCCCTTCCAATTGGACTCTGACTTGCAATCCGGTTTTTGAAACTAAACTCAAAAACTCCAGAGGCAAAAATGGTCCGCAATAAAATCATTGGCGCAAGCCTAGCACTTTTAGCATTTACATCCGCCGCGTTTTCCGAAGACCGCGTTGTCAACGTGTTCAACTGGTCGGATTACATTGAACCGTCTATTCTTGAGGATTTCACCAAGGAAACGGGCATTAAAGTCGTTTATGACGTGTTTGACTCCAATGAAATCTTAGAAACAAAGCTTTTAGCTGGTGCTAGCGGCTATGATGTTGTTGTCCCGACAGCCAGCTTTTTGTCTCGTCAGATTCAAGCGGGCGTGTTCCAAAAGCTCGACAAATCCAAGCTGACGAACATTGGTAATACGTGGGATATGGTCAACGAACGTATCGCCAAATATGACCCCGGCAATGAATATGCCATAGACTATATGTGGGGAACGACAGGGATTGGTTATAACAAAAGCAAAGTAAAAGAGCGCCTCGGCATCGACAAGATTGATAGCTGGGACGTGATTTTTGACCCTGAAAAACTCGCAAAACTGGCTGATTGCGGTGTATATATGCTGGACTCTGCCACGGACATCATGCCTGCCGCGCTAAACTATCTTGGTTTGAATCCGGATAGTCACGACGCAGCCGATGTTGCCAAGGCGCAAGAGCTGATGATGAAAATTCGCCCAAGCATCCGCAAGTTCCACTCATCTGAATATATCAACGCACTTGCCAGTGGCGACATTTGTGTCGCGGTCGGTTTCTCTGGCGATATGTTCATCGCTCAAACGCGTGCGAACGAAGCAAAACAAAATATAGAGATTGATTATTCCGTGCCAAAAGAAGGCGCGTACATGTGGTTTGACGTGATGGCGATACCTGCCGATGCGCAGCACGTTGCTGAAGCTCATGAGTTTATCAACTATATTTTGCGTCCGGATGTTGCTGCAAAAGCCTCAAACTTTATTTCCTACGCGAATGGCAACAAAGCCAGTACTCCTCTGATTGACAAGGCGATCACCAGTAATCCGGCGATCTATCCGGATGATGCCACGCTGGCTAAATTATACACAGTCACGCCGTGGGCACCAAAAGAGCAACGTGTTTTAACGCGTGCTTGGACCACAATCATCACTGGCCAATAATTTATCCAACCCCAGCAAGGCAACTTGCCGGGGTTTCCAATTATGAAACGCGGGAACAGCGTAAAACAGGGGTACTAATCATGAAATCATTGGGAAATATTCGGCGTTCATTTGCGCCTTGGAACGATCCGGCGGCGAAGCCCTACATTTCGTTCCAAAATATCACCAAGATTTTCGGCGATTTTACAGCGGTAGATAATCTTACCCTGAATGTTTACCAGCGCGAATTTTTTGCGCTTTTGGGTGCCTCTGGCTGCGGTAAGTCAACACTTTTGCGCATGCTGGCGGGATTTGAAAACCCGACTAGTGGCAAAATCATGCTGGATGGGCAAGACCTTTCCGGCATCCCGCCCTACAAGCGCCCTGTGAATATGATGTTCCAGTCATACGCCCTGTTTCCGCATATGAGCGTTGAAAACAACATTGCGTTTGGTCTGAAACAAGATGGCATGGCAAAATCTGAAATCGATGACCGCGTCCAGTCGATGCTCAAACTTGTAAAGCTCACGCAGTTTGGCAAACGTAAACCCCACCAGCTTTCTGGTGGCCAGCGTCAGCGCGTGGCATTGGCCCGCTCCATAGCCAAGCGCCCAAAGGTGCTGTTGCTGGATGAACCGCTCGGCGCGCTGGATAAGAAACTGCGCGAGGAAACCCAATTTGAATTGATGGATTTGCAGATGGAGTTGGGGCTCACCTTCATGGTTGTAACTCATGACCAAGAAGAAGCTATGACTATGGCCGATCGAATTGCCGTCATGGACAAGGGTAAAGTGATGCAAGTTGCCACACCAGCCGATGTTTACGAAGCGCCAAACTCGCGTTTTGTCGCTGATTTTATCGGCAATGTGTCCAGTTTTGAAGGCAAGGTTGATAGCCAATCCGGCGGAAAGTTGGATATTGCCACCAACGACGGTTTCACCGTTCGGTGCGATTATGCGGACAAGGTTGAAAAAGATGCACCAATCTGGTTTGCCATCCGGCCAGAGAAACTGAAAATTGGCAAAGCAAAGCCTGCCACGCCGGGCGTCAACTCTGTTGAAGGCGAGATTTGGGATATTGCATATCTTGGCGATATGACAGTTTTCCACGTGAAATTGGCTTCGGGAAAGACCGTAAAAATCAGCCAGATGAATGCGGCTCGCTCTGCCGATGAGCCGCTGGCGTGGGACGACCAAGTATGGATTTCATTCGCGCCGGATGCCGGCATCATTTTGAGAGGATGATGTCATGCAACGCACACTCTCAGCTATCTTCAATAGGCTCACCATAGGCATCCCCTACGCGTGGTTGGTGTTCTTCTTCCTGATACCATTTTTCATCGTTTTCAAGATTTCGCTTTCAGAAACTGCCATTCAAATGCCACCGTACAATCCGGTGTTTAACGGCGTTGATACGGCAGCCAAACTCAAGTCTTTGACTCTGGACAACTATGCGTTCCTAAGCGAAGACCCGCTCTATTATACGGCTTACTTGCGCAGTGTGATGACGGCATTTATCTCGACATGTCTAACCTTGCTTATCGGCTACCCAGTAGCCTACGGCATGGCAAGAGCGCCAAATTCGTGGCGGCCCATATTGTTAATGTTAGTAATTTTGCCGTTCTGGACCAGCTTTCTAATCCGCGTTTACGCGTGGATCGGCATTCTAAAACCAGAGGGCTTGCTCAATCAGCTTCTGATTAGCCTGAATATCATTGATACGCCGCTGGTAATTTTGAATACCTACACCGCCATCTACATCGGTTGTGTTTATTCATACCTGCCGTTCATGGTGCTGCCGATTTATTCAGCGCTTGAAAAGATGGACTATTCCTTGATTGAAGCGGCTCAAGACCTTGGCTGCCCACCGATTACGGCCTTTTGGAAAGTTACATTTCCTCTATCCATCCCTGGCATTATCGCCGGTTTCATGTTGGTTTTCATTCCTGCCACTGGCGAGTTTGTTATCCCCGATCTGCTTGGCGGCTCGTCAACTCTAATGATTGGTAAGACATTATGGAATGAGTTCTTTTCCAATCGTGATTGGCCGGTATCCTCTGCTGTGGCCGTGGTGCTTTTGCTGCTTCTCGTCGTACCCATTGTGATTTTCCAATATTACCAAGCCAAAGCACAGGAGGCAGGACGATGAACGGTAAATGGTCCCGCTTTAATGTTGCCTCAATCGTATTTGGTTTTGCATTTCTCTATTTGCCCATTTTGCTGTTGGTTATTTTCTCATTCAACGAATCCAAACTGGTGACAGTCTGGGGTGGTTTCTCAACCAAATGGTATGTCTCACTTTTCCATAATCAAGGACTGATGGACGCTGCATGGGTAACCGTGCGGGTGGGGTTATTGTCGGCCACATTGGCGACAATTCTTGGCACGCTTGGTGCGTTGGCATTGACTCGCTACACGCGCTTTCGTGGGCGGATATTATTCTCGGGTATGATTTACGCGCCGCTGGTCATGCCGGAAGTCATCACTGGTCTCTCCCTCCTGCTGCTGTTCGTGGCCATCGGGTTTGATCGTGGCTTTTGGACCGTCACACTGGCCCATACGACGCTTACCATGTGCTTTGTCGCGGTCGTTGTTCAATCGCGCCTCGTAACCTTCGATCGCTCTCTGGAAGAGGCGGCAATGGATTTGGGCGCAACGCCGGTCACGACGTTCATGAAGATCACATTGCCCATCATCTTGCCTGCCGTTGTTTCGGGCTGGATGTTGGCCTTCACTCTGTCGCTTGACGATCTCGTAATTGCCAGCTTCGCATCAGGGCCTGGCGCAACGACGTTGCCGATGAAAATTTATAGTCAGGTGCGGCTCGGCGTCACGCCTGAAATCAATGCAGTCTGCACGCTTATGATAGCTTTCGTCGCTGTTGGTGTGCTGATTGCTGGCATCATGAATAAGCGCAGTGAATTGCAGCGTGTGCGAGACGAACAGGCGGCCTTGCGGGGCTGAGAGAGCGAACTATTGCTTCAACTTGGTCATCATCGTTACAAACGGCTCGCTCCATGTGCCACCCAAAAAGAATGGCAGCAACTCGTCTGCTGCCGTCGGCTCAGTGCTAGTCATAACACCATTCAAAGCAACACCATGAGACTGGAAGGGTAGGGCACCGGCAAAGACGACGCGTTTGCTGCCGATATTCAATTCGCCTGCCTCGATGACCGCCACGCCATTGCTCACGGTGCCGTCAACCGTGCAGGATTGCAGCGAACTGAGACCAGAGTAGAATGTTGGAAGCGAGAACATCGTTCCCGACTTTACGGACGTGACAAAGCTTTCAAGATTGAAATTACGAACCAAGCCGGTTCCGGAACTTAGTGAAAATGTTCCAGTCCCTTCATCAAGCAGCGTCTTCAAGCTGGAAAACGGTCCTTGTAATGCAATTGTGCCGCTTAGTGTGGCCGCGATAGTCGGAATGTTTGCTGGTACGTTGGGTATCTGTTCTTGAGATATGTCAGACACGCTGACACGTAAATCGGCAAGCTTCAGCTTTTCAGCGCCGGTAAGACGTAAGCCGCCCTTTATGCGTCCGCCTGCAAAGCTACCATCACCTAAGTCAAAATCCGCGTTTCCATTCGCTATCCGTATCGCCCCCGCCGCATCAGCAATTATGATATCTCCTGCCTTGGCGATATTGGATGAGAGACGCAAATCAATATCCATCTGGTTTAAAAATGCGAAGTTTTGCTGGGCCCTTCCCGTCACCGCGATTGAAAATGCCTTGGCCAACGACGTAAGATCGACCGTATCAAAAGCAAATGTCCCGACGATATTTGGCGGACTTACGGCAGGGTCCAGCTCTAAAGAGCCAGTGGCTTTGTTCCCTGACATAGACATCACCAAATCGTCAAAACGGAATTTTCCATTTGCGGTCGTTAGTTGAGAATCCAAGCTAAGTTCACCCACCGAATTCCCAGCATCAATATCCGCACGCGACCAGCTCAAAAAACGATCAAGAGACGGAGCAATAAGTTTCACACGACCATCCGCATAAAACATTGAGGCTCGGCTGGCATTACCACTAAATTTGAAGGTCAATGGTGGTGATTTGAAATCGAGATCAAGAACACTGCCACCACCGGCCGCGAATAATAACGGTGCGGAAATTACAGCGTCTAGCGCAACCGGCTCCCCGCGCCACATTGCATTGCCGGTAAAAGTCAACCCGCTCTGTAGTGTTGGCCACGCAAGCGCAGCGTTGAGGCTTGAAATGCGGCTCTCAGCGTTGTCACGTCCGAAGATGCTAAGTGTGGAATTTGTAAACGAAATAGCACCGATCGCATCGTTGGCTAAGCCGGATAGATCGGGGTTTGCTGCACTCTTTTGCACTGCCAATTCGGTCGTTGCGACGGCAGTTTGTACTGGTTCCGCAATTTTAGCTGCATTGTTGTCTAGGCCTAGGCGATAGATAACATTTGCGTCATCAATCGAAAGCGATGTCACTCGTAATTGCCCGACCAGTGCTTCAAACACCGAAATTTGCGCCACCACTTTGGGGGCAGATAATGATAAAGGTGCCAAGGCTTCTTCTGTAGCAACATCATTAAGCTGCACATGAAAATTCGGAAAAATTGAAAACTCAATGCTACCGCGAATATGAACAGGGCTTCCTGTCCAGCTGGATAATTCAGTCTCCAGTCTAGTGACGACACCAGGTTGATTAACCAGATAGGGCAACGCAAGGCTGGCTAACCCGACGACCATTAGTAACCCCGCAGCGCCACCAATCAACCACTGCACGGCGCGCGGCCATCGCTTTTTACGCAGCAGATCATTCACTGTTGTCACCATCCAAACCGGTTTAACGAAAGAGGCTCTCAATGCAAGTCTAACGGCGCCGATAGAAATTACCCGCTCCAAGCCTTAGAACACCTTATTCAGCATAGTTAACAAATTCCTACGCAAAAATTTACTGCGTTTTAGTAAGCATCAACGACTCATAAACTTGTTGGCCATCTGTTAAGAACTTGTTCATCTTCTGGCGTCAACATCGAAGCAACCATAGGGAGCGAGTTTTCCGATTTGCCCTTCTGACCCTGCCACCGCCCTACA
>JANPBE010000731.1:0-7396 GCA_031430295.1 Phyllobacterium sp. | reverse complement strand
CCATGCGCAGCACCTTGGTGGCAGCGCGGCGGGCGGATTTCAGATCGCCTTCTTCGGCAAACCTTGATGGCGAGCCTTGGAAAAAATTCTTCCAAAATGAGCGACGGGATATGCCCTTTGGCAGCAGCACGTCAACCGCATGGCGGTAAGACTGCGCAAGGCGCGCAACGCGGCCAAGGTTCACCGGCAGCATTTGGTCAATACGGGCGCGGATCATTTGCGCCAGAACCGGCCCTGCGCCTTCTGTACCGATGGCAATAGCAACAGGCGCGCGTGAGACTATTGCTGGCGTGAAGAAATCGCATTGGTCCGGCTGGTCAACGGCATTGGCTGGAATTTTAAGCAAACGCGCAGCCGCAACCACCGCGCGGTCTTGGAATTGATCGCCTGTTGCGCCAAATACTAGGCACGCACCCTCAAGAAACTTCGCATCGAAGATGGCCGGAACAAGTTCCACACCCTCGCCATCAACATACGTCAAAAGTGCATCTGAAGGTTCATCGGCAATGAGGCGCACTGTCACTTGTGTGGTACCAAGTAAGCGGCATTTCGCCAGCGCTTCTTCACCATTACCAACAACCACAGCAAAGCGGCCCGCAACCTTAAAGAATGCGGGAAATGATGACAGCTTTTGAACGGCCTCAGTCATGGCTATAAAACCTTTGTGCAGTGCGTCAATAAACTAATCATTTATGCCCAATAGATAAGAAATTGTCTCGCAAAGAATCCTGATTGCCGGATTTGCTTTTCCGCAAACTGCTGATTTGACGAAAAACTGTTCCTAAAGAGCAAAAAATTAGAATATATATTGCATGTGCGAACAGACTGCCATGCAAGCCGCCGAATGCAAGCGCACGTATTTCAGGTGGTTGCGTGACCCTAATTGCCTTGAATAATATCAAATATTGTCGTCTGCTTGCGCTTGGTCTTTTGTACCGCGCCGACATCCATAGGCGGCACTGGCCGTTTGGTTGAGCCGGTTGTTGTCACGGGCGCGGGCATCTGAGGGTCCGCACTGTCAATCAACTCGGCGACCGGGTCCGCAACCGGATTGTTGGCATCGCCAAGCGTGGCATCACTGATGGCAGGTTCGTCCTGCGAAGCACCACCCTGACTGACCCATCGTCCCGGCAGTGGCGCGGCGGGCAGATCTGCCTGTGCAACCGTCATAAATTCCTTCCACGCCAATGCAGGCAGCGAGCCGCCTGTGACCTTGTTAGTCGGCGAATTATCGTCATTACCAAACCACACGCCCGTGGTCATTTGGGCGGTATAGCCGATAAACCAAGCGTCGCGAGACTCTTGGCTGGTGCCGGTTTTGCCCGCAGCAGGCCAGTCAAACTGTGCTTTTTTGGCAGTACCTTCGGAAAGCGTGTGCGATAGCATTGAATTCATCATGCCAACCACTTCCGGGGAAATCACGCGCGGCGCATCATCATGGGTGTTCTCAAACAGCACCTTGCCATCATCCCTCGTCACCCGCTTGATGAGGTGGACCGGCGCATAATTGCCGCCGTTAGAGAAAGCCGAATAAGCGCCGGTGAGTTCCAACAGTGTTACATCTGATGTGCCCAACGCCAGTGATAAATTAGCTTCCAGCGGAGAATTAATGCCAAGTCGCTTGGCAACTTCAATCACCGCATCCGGTCCGGTTTCCATCATCAATTGGGCCGCGACAGAATTAAGAGACTTTGCCAAAGCTGTAGTCAGCGTGACGGCTCCAAGATATTTGCCTTCATAGTTTTCAGGCTTCCACTTGCCTATCTTGATTGGCGCATCATTGCGCACTGAATCCGGTGTGTGCCCCATCTCAAGCGCCGCCAAATAGACGAACGGCTTGAAGGTTGAACCGGGCTGACGCCGCGCCGTGCCTGCACGGTCATATTGGCTGAGCGCATAATCAACACCGCCAACATAGGCCCGCACGGCGCCTGTGGTATCCACTGAAACAAGCGCGCCTTGATGAACATTGAGCTTCTTACCGCTCTTGGCAATACGCTCTTCAATCGCCGCTTCGCCCGCCTTTTGTAGGCTCAAGTCAATCGTCGTATCGACAATAATGTCGCTCTTAATCGTAGCAAGCATTGGCTTCAGTTCGAGCATAATGCGGTCCGCCACAAATTGCTCCGAGCCATTCCACGAGGAGGATGCTTGCTTGGCCGGTTTCAACTCAGCGGAATCTAATTCCTTATCGCCAATCATGCCTTGCTCGCGCATGGCATTCATCACCAGCTTGGCACGTTTGTTGGCGGCATCAGCATCACGAGCGGGCGAATAAGTGGACGGGGCCTTCAAACAGGCGGCAAGAATGGCGGCCTCGTTCAGGCTGACATCCCGTGCACCCTTGTTGAAATAGCGGCGTGATGCGGCTTCCACGCCATAAGAACCGGAACCGAAATAAACGCGGTTGAGATACATTTCTAAAATCTGATCTTTAGAATATTTATGCTCAAGCCATAGCGCCAAAAGCACCTCTTGAACTTTGCGCTCCAGCGTCCTGTCCGGAGACAAAAACAGGTTCTTGGCAAGCTGTTGCGTCAAGGTCGAGCCACCTTGCACCATACGACCGGCAGCAACATTGCGGCCCATGGCGCGCGCAAAACCGATGGGATCAAATCCAAAATGACTATAAAACCGCCGGTCCTCAATCGCGACCACCGCTTGCGGAATATAGGGCGACATTTCATGCAAGCCCACAGCCTCGCCGCCATTGACGCCGCGATTAGCCAAAAGCGAACCATCCTTGGCCACAATTTTCACGTTCGGCGCGCGTTCCGGTATGGCCCATGTCGTGGCGCTCGGCATTTTGGCGGCGTAAAAAACAACGATTCCGGTAACACCGATGCCTGCCCAAAGGCCCAACACGAACAGCCAATAGAAAAGCCCGCCAATCAGACCGCGCTTGCCGCGCACCTTTGGCTCTGCCTTTTTTGACGAGCGGGAACGCCGCTTTGGCGCGTTTGGCCGCGCTGCACGGTCATCTTCGGTCACACTCATGCCTTCGCCGCGCGCGCGTTTCGGCGCACCTTCAAAGCTGGGGTCTATGCGTTTGTTGCCGCGAGAAGCCAAATTTTCACCGTAAATTGCCTGATCTTAATATTTAAGAGTCGATGCAAACTAATTGCGGCAATTTAAGGTGGGGTTAACCGAAGAGAGTTTTCTCCTCAATAGCTGCTGCAAATATGCAAGTTTTTGATGTGAGCGTTGGCACGATAGCGACGTTTGTTTCAATCGCACATTCATTTGATCGGGTTTAAGCACCTTGTGCCTAATGCTTGGTAGGTATTTTCATAGTGTAAACTGATTTTATAACTATTTTATCATATCACAATATGATATCTATAACAAAATATCTGTTCATAAACTGATTTTGTTGACATTAGAGAGACACATGACGGCTTACGCAAAAAGAAAAGCACGGGAAAGACTGGATAAAAAACTGACGCAATTAAAGCCAGTCATCCAGTATCAGGTTCCGCACAAGGGGTGGATCAAGGCAATCCGCGAAGCACTCGGTATGTCAGGAGTTCAATTAGCAAATCGACTTGGAGTCTCAGCGCAAACAGCAAACGCACTTGAGAAATCAGAAGTGAGTGCGTCAATAAAGCTGGAAACACTGCGAAAAGCGGCAGAGGCGCTGAACTGTACGCTAGTTTACGCATTGGTTCCTAAGTCCTCGTTAGAGGAAACAGTGAATTTACGCACAAAAATGATTGCCAAGCAGGCACTAAAAACAGTTTCGCATACGATGAAACTCGAAGACCAAAGCGTCAGCGCAAAAGTGTCCGATCAACAAATTGAAGACTACATCCAAAATATATTGAAAGAGCGCGACATCTGGAGGCAATTTTGACCGAATTGTTTGAGGAGCCTGACGATGCAACGCCACTGGAACCTGCGGAGCGCGAGGGTCTTATTCCCTCATGGGTCACTCAGAGGAGTGAGTTGAACGAAGTGGAGCAGGACAATATCCTTAAAGGATATGCATGGGCCAAGGGCATACGCGGTCTTGAATACAAAACCATTTTGAGTATCGCGTTTGTAACAGAACTACACAAACGCATGTTTGGTGACGTTTGGAAATGGGCAGGCCATTTTCGAATAACTGAACGCAACATTGGTATAGATGCCTATAGAGTGCCTCAAGAATTATTGAGTGCTCTGAATGACGTTGGTTACTGGCTTGAACACAATACCTATGAAAGGGATGAAGTTGCGGTTCGCCTGCATCATCGCCTGGTAGCCACTCACCCGCTTCCCAATGGCAATGGACGTCACGCGCGTTTGATGGCCGATCTGCTCATCAATCAAATTGGAGGTGAGACCTTCAGCTGGGGCAGTGGGAGCATCCACACCACAGGCGATTTACGCGCCAGATATGTAAGCGCCCTCAAATTGGCTGACGCGCACAATATTACGCCGCTCTTGGCTTTTGCGCGCCAGTAGAACGCCAAGAATCTATAGAACGCCAAGAATCTATTTTCCCAAACTGGGCATTAGCTGTGCGCGAAAATATCTTCCTCCGGCCAGCCAGCTAAATCCAGCATCGCGCGTGTTGGCAAAAACTTGAAACAAGCATCAGCCATTTCGCTGCGACCTTCGCGAACCAAGCGTTTCTCCAGCTCTGCCTTCAGCCGGTGCAGATAGAGCACGTCCGAGGCTGCATACTCGAGCTGCGCTGGCGAGAGCTTATCAGCAGCCCAATCGGAGGATTGCTGAACCTTGGAAAGCTGCACATCCAGAAGCTCGTTGCAAATATCCTTGAGGCCATGGCGGTCCGTATAAGTGCGCGTGAGCCGTGAGGCGATTTTGGTGCAAAATACGGGTGCAGTCTCGGTAGCAAACGCATTGTTCAAAACGGCAATGTCAAAGCGCCCGAAGTGGAAAATCTTGGTGATCTTTCGATCCTTCAAAATCTTCACAAGGTTCGGCGCTTTTTTCTGGCCCGGTGCAATGCGGATGACATCCGCAGAGCCATCGCCGGGTGAAATCTGCACGACGCAGAGCCTGTCGCGGTGCGGGTTAAGGCCCAGCGTTTCTGTATCAATGGCCACCGAGGCAACATTGTAATGGTCGAGGTTCGGCAAATCGCCTTCGTGGGAACGGATGGTCATATAAAACTCCTAGGCAGCAAGAGCGTTTCCAAGCTTGATGGAACATCAAGCGCTTAAGGAAAACGCGACAAAAACAAAGCGCTGGGGCAAATGTGTCGACAGTGTCAATCCATTTGCCCCAGCGCCGCCAAAATGCGCGCCCATGAACGGGCACCTTTGTGAAATGAAGACAGCTCGTATTTTTCATTCGGCGAATGGATACGATCATCGGCAAGGCCGAAACCGACCAGAACCGATTCCATACCTAGCATATCTTTAAAATCACCTACCACGGGAATAGACCCGCCCATGGAAATCATCACGGCGGGGTTTGGCCATTCGTCTGAAAGCGCTTGCTTTGTCTTGGCCAAAATTGGCGAGTCATACGGCAATTGTACGGCTGGCGAGCCACCGTGATTGTGGAAAGACACCGAGCAATCCGCAGGAATGCGCTCTTCCACAAATGTGCGGAAGGCGGCGCGGATTTTTTCAGGGTCTTGCTTATGTACCAAGCGGCACGAAATTTTCGCGGATGCCTCAGCGGCGATCACAGTTTTAAAGCCTTCGCCCGTATAGCCACCTGTAATTCCGTTCACTTCCAGTGTCGGCCGCGCCCAGACGAGCTCCAGAACTGTGCGGTCCTTTTCGCCCGCAAGAAGTGACAGGCCCACTTCGCCCAAAAACGTCTCAGTTGTCCGGCCAAGACCCGCCCACATGTCCATCACATGGGCTGGCGTTTCTTCCACACCCTCGTAGAAATCCGGAATGGTGATGCGGCCCTGATCGTCACGGAAATCGGCGAGAATTTTGGTCAGAATATGGATGGGGTTCGCCGCCGCGCCGCCGTAGTAACCAGAGTGCAAATCGCGGCTCGCTGCACGGATGGTGATCTCTTCCTCCATCAGGCCGCGAAGGCCCGTGGAAATGGCTGGCGTATCGCGGTCCAGCATATTGGTATCGCACACCAAGGCGATATCGGCTTTCAGCTCTTTGGCATTGGCGGCCAAAAAGGGTTTGAGCGAGGGCGAGCCAGATTCCTCTTCGCCCTCAAGCATAATGGTAACGCGGCAGGGCAGGCGGCCTTGCACTTTTTTATAGGCACGGCACGCCTCTAGAAAAGTCATCAACTGGCCTTTGTCATCTGCCGAACCGCGCCCGAAAATTTCCTTGTGGCCATCGCTACGCGTGCGCACCTGGGCATCAAACGGCTCGGCGTCCCATAGGTTAAGCGGGTCCACCGGCTGCACATCATAATGACCATAAAACAAGACATGCGGGCCCTCGCCATCATGATGACCAACGACGACCGGATGACCGGCTGTAGAGCGAACGGTTGCAGCAAAGCCCATGCTTTTCAAATCTGCCGCTAACCAGTCTGCGGCCTTGCGGCATTCTTTTGCATAAGCGGGATCTGTGGAGATGGATTTAATACGCATTAGCTTGAACAGGCGCTCTAAGCTTTCGGGCAAGGCGCGGTCAATTTCTGCCAGCACTTGTGTTGTCATGATTGTGATGTCTCCACATTGATTCGGGGGACACTATCCCGTTTCACGTTCCCATAAAAGAAAAGACCGCCACGGCGGAGGGGGGGTGCCATGACGGTCTCACTCAGGGTACGCAATCAAACTAAGGCGGCAGCCTGCAAGAGGGGGATGAGGCTGCCGCGAACTGGACGGGCGGGGGACGGACCGTTCCAGTTGCCAACTATAACGTCGACATACTGCATTTGGTTCCCAGATTGTGGCATTTCAAGGACACAGCGCATTACAGATTTGTAACATTGTCGTGAAACTTAAAACTTTTAGCGACCACATGGACACGGATAACCCGCGCGGTTTAAACCATACCCATGAAACAAGGTGATCATCTCTTTCTCGTCGATGGCTCGGGCTATATTTTCCGCGCCTATCATGCGTTGCCGCCGCTCACGCGCAAATCCGACGGTACGCCCGTTGGCGCAGTATCCGGTTTTTGCAACATGCTATGGAAGCTGGTGCAGGAAGCGCGCGATACGTCTGTTGGTGTCACGCCTACGCATTTTGCGGTGATTTTTGACTATTCATCCAAGACTTTCCGCAATGATATGTATTCCGATTATAAGGCGAACCGCTCAGCTCCGCCGGAGGATTTAGTCCCGCAGTTCGGATTGATCCGACAAGCCACCATCGCCTTTGATTTGCCGTGCATCGAGATGCAAGGGTTTGAGGCCGATGACCTTATCGCCACCTATACCAAAGAGGCGCTGGCAGTTGGTGCGGACGTTACCATCATCTCGTCCGACAAGGATTTGATGCAGCTCGTCA
>JANPBE010000730.1:0-7701 GCA_031430295.1 Phyllobacterium sp. | reverse complement strand
AACAGGACCGAACGCATCAAGCGCCACGATCATGCCTGCAATACCAATCATCGCGGTCACAGCTATTGCTGTGCCGAAGAGACCAGCAAGCTGGTAAGTGGAGATAATGCCGCCACAAATCACCAGCGCTGGAAGCGCTGTTGACTCAAGAGATACAGCGAGGCCCTGAATAACGTTAGTGCCGTGTCCAGTAACGGACGCCTGCGCAATGGAGTTTACTGGGCGCTTGTTTGTGCCGGTGTAATATTCGGTAATCACAACAATCAAGGCTGTTACCAAGAGGCCGATGAGGCCGCATGTGAACAGGCTTGTTCCCGTGATGACTTTGCCAGCAACAGTGCCGACCTCGCCCCAACCAATCATCATGGACGTTGCGCCGCCAAGGCCAATGATCGACAAGACGCCAGTGGCTATGAGGCCTTTGTAAAGCGCACCCATGATATTTTGTGTCGCGCCGAGGCGTACGAAGTATGTGCCGATGATGGATGTGATGATCGACGCGCCGCAGATTACCAGCGGATACATCATTAGATCTTCGAGATTGCCTGCGTCTTTGAAGAAGATCGCCGCAAGAACCATCGTAGCCACAACAGATACCGCATAAGTTTCAAACAAGTCGGCAGCCATACCGGCGCAATCGCCGACATTATCGCCAACATTATCAGCAATGGTCGCAGGGTTACGGGCATCATCTTCTGGAATACCAGCTTCAACCTTACCGACCAAATCGCCGCCGACATCTGCACCCTTGGTGAAGATACCGCCGCCGAGACGGGCGAAAATTGAAATCAGCGAAGCGCCGAAGCCGAGTGATACAAGTGCATCTACCACTTCGCGGTCATTGGCCCACATGTCCATTGGTCCGGTGAGGATCCAATAGTAAACAGCAACGCCAAGAAGCGCCAAGCCTGCCACCAACATGCCGGTGATCGCGCCTGATTTGAAGGCGATATCAAGGCCGCCAGCCAGCGATTTTGACGAGGCCTGCGCGGTGCGCACATTGGCACGCACCGAAACGTGCATACCAATGAAGCCCGCGATACCCGACAATACTGCGCCGATTAGAAAACCGATAGCAGCGGTGCCGGACAGCAGCACCCATGCCAAAACGAACACGACCGCGCCGACAACGGCAATGGCTTTATACTGACGGGCAAGATAGGCCTGCGCGCCCTCGCGGATAGCGCCCGCAATTTCCTGCATGCGTGCATTGCCCTGATCGGCGGCGAGCACCGAACGTGTGGTCCATACTGCGTATAGAACAGAGAGCAGGCCGCAAAGAATGACAAACAATAGACTTGGTGCCATGACCTTGAATTCCTCATATTTGCCCGAAAATCCCCTCCCCGGGCGGTTTCACTGCGTGCGATTCGCAGGTTTCCCCACGCATCGTCAACGATGCGTCGTGTATGCTCAAATGAGACGAAAACGTCAAGGCAAGTCACAAACCCGTGAAAACAACCAAACTACGAGCACTCACTCCGTCAGCGCCGCGCCGATTGTCTTCAAACGTCGAATGGTTTCAGTAATATCCGCCTCGGTAGTGCGCGGATTGATAGTGCACATGCGCAAGACAGTTTTGCCATCCATTATCGTCGGGCTCAGCATCGCGTAGCCGGATAGTATCAACTCACCGGCAATGTCCGAATTGAGCTTCTCCAACTCTGACTGCAACAGGCCGTCGGCTGTATAACGAAATGTACTCACACCAAGTTGCGCTGGCGTAATAATCTCCCACACAAGATCTGATTTGAGGCAACTTTCCGTAAACTGCGCCAAGTGAATGCCTATTTCGATAGCCTCACGAAATGCCTCCACGCCAAAAGCTTTGAGAGACATCCACAGTTTTAAGGCGCGGAACCCCCGCGTGAGCTGAACGCCGTAGTCGCTGAAATTCGGTTGCTCGGCGCTTTCTTCGATAATCTTCAGATATTCCGCCGAGACCTTGAATGTTTCTTTCAAATGGTTTTTGTCGCGCACCAAAGCGCAGCCGATTTCATAGGGCTGAAACATCCATTTGTGCGGGTCAATGGCCATTGAATTGGCTCGGTTAAAGCCCTGCAAAACGGCAGCACCGGAAGCGCTAATCGCGGCGCTGCCGCCATAAGCACCGTCAACATGCATCCAAAGACCTTCTGCGGCACAGAAATCGGCGATTTCATTGAGCGGATCAACAGCGCCGGCGTTAGTCGTTCCCGCATTACCAACGATACAAAATGGAACCAGACCTTGCTGGCGATCTTGAGAGATTTTCAGTTTCACTTCATCCATCGGCAGCCGAAAGTTCGCATCTGATTTTATCTTTCGCAGCTGATATTGCTGAAAGCCCAGAATTTTGAGCCCTTTGGCAACGGATGAATGTGTCTGGTCAGAAAAATAGATGGTCGCATTATTAGGGTTGTTAGCCAACATTTCATGACGGGCAACCGCCAGACACGTCATGTTTGCCATTGATCCGCCACTGACGAATAGCCCGCCTGCATTTTCTGGAAAATCGAACAGTTGGCGCAGCCATTCGATTGTCATGATTTCAATTTGCGCTGTACCGGAGGGTCCAATCCACGCCCCGCAAAAAATATTGAATGCGGAAGAAATTGCATCCGCCATCGCCCCAACAAAATTGCTTGGACCTGGCACGAAGGCGAAATTGCGCGGGTGATCCTGATGGGTCATTTCAGACAGTACAAAGGCGCGCACCTGTACGAGTAACTCACTTACCGGTGTTGGCTGCATAGGTAATTTTTCGTGCAGGCCCGCCTGCAACTCGACCAACATTGACGGGCGCGTGACGGGTTGGTCTTTTAGGTCCACAAAATGATCGACGATCATGGTTCCGACTTCACTCATGATGGTGCGCATTTGCGCCTCGGAAAGTGTCAGTGGAGGCAGTTTGGCTGTGGATTTCATCGCAAAATTGTCCCTATTGGCTTCGGGAACGTTAGTTCCCTCAAGTTTCAGCCATATTGGACAAAAATGTAACTATCCAGCGCTACATTGTTAGGCCGAAACCGCTTTTCTGCTGCCATTGGTGAAAACCAACCAACCAAGCGCCACTAGGCACAGGATTGTCACCGGGAAAATGATGATGTTCACCATGTTCCAGCCCCACACATATAGAATTTTGCCCGAAAACAGTGACGACAGCGCAACGCTCGAAAACAGTACAAAATCGTGGAAGCCTTGCACCGCGCCTTTTTCTTCCGGCTTATAACAATCTGTCACCATCGACGTTGCGCCGATGAAACCGAAATTCCAACCAAGACCGAGCAAAATGAGCGATGTCCAGAATTGCCATAGGTGGATGCCCGATAGCGCTACTAAGGCACATAACATGAGTATAACTAGGCCAGTGGCAACAATGGTTTCTTTGCCAAAACGGGCGATGAGCTTGCCGGTGAAGAAGCTTGGACCGAACATGGCAAGTACGTGCCACTGAATGCCGAGCGTCGCCTCGTTTGCGGTAAAACCGCAACCGACCATGGCGAGCGGCGCGCCGGTCATCACAAAACTCATCAGCGAATAGGAGCCTACAGAACAAATCAAAGCAACAATGAAGCGTTGTTGGCGGATGATTTCCATCAACGGGCGCCCAGTGCCAAGTGACACAGTATTGTCTGACTGGGCAGCAACAACAGGGCTTACACGAAGCTGGGTTAAAATTGCAAAACCGGCCAAACCAAAAAGTACTATTGCGGCATATGCCCCCGCGAACTGCACCGGCAGGAACACATCCCGCGTTGCGATAACGGCCTGTGGCCCCAGCACGGCCGACACAATGCCGCCACCCAGAACCCAAGAGATGGCCTGCGCCTTGAAAGCCGCCGGGGCATTATCAGCGGCGGCAAAACGGAACTGCTGGGTAAACGCACCGCCTAGCCCCATCAATGCCAAGGCTAAAATGAACATTACGAATGAATATTGAAACAGCGCCAGCGCCGCACATGCGCCGCCTAATGCTGAAATCAACGAACCAATCATAAAGCCATGCTTCTGGCCAAGGGTTTTGATTGCCCATGCCGCAGGCAAAGCGCCCAGTGCAACACCAACGTTGAAGCCTGTAACTGGCGCTGTGGCCAAAGACTTATCGGGACCGAGCAGATAAAGGCCAGCAAGTGCGCCCATGGAAATGGCTATCGGCGCAACTGAACCCAGTATTGCCTGACTGGCTGCGAACACGAGGGTTTGACGTTTCGTTGCCGCAAGATCAGGCGTGGTCATTTGCAGCTACTTTCGATTCTTCTTTGCCATCCGGTCTAATACGGCGTTCACCAGCTTGGGCTCCTCGCCGTCGAAGAATGCTTTCGCAATATCGACATATTCGTTCACGGCAACCGCGACCGGCACGTCTTTGCGCGACGTTACTTCAAATGCTCCTGCGCGAAGTATTGCCCGCAGCGTTGCATCAAGGCGGTCAAGCGGCCAATCGTCAGTGAGCGAGGCGTGGATGATCGGGTCGAGCGTCTTTTGATTATCGACAACACCGGCAACAATGGCGCGGAACCATTGCGCATCCGCTTCTAGATATTGATTTCCATCAACTTCTTGGCCCAGACGGTAGGTCTCATATTCATGGACCACATCCAAGATTCCGACGCCGGCAACATCCATTTGGTAGAGCGCTTGCACGGCGGCAAGGCGGGCAGCACCGCGTTTATTTGCAGGGCGCACACCTTCGACTATGTTTCCAGAACCGGTCAAATCAGGCTCCGAAATGCTGTTTGAGTTCTACCATTTTCAAAGCAGCCTTGGCAGCAAAGCCGCCCTTATCGAGATCTGATTTTTTCACGCGTGCCCAAGCTTGCGCATCGGTATCCACTGTCATGATCCCGTTTCCAATAGCAGCGGCGGCTTCTGTCGAAAGGTTCATCAGGGCGCGCGCGGATTCATTTGCTACGATGTCAAAATGGTATGTCTCGCCGCGAATGATGACGCCGAGCGCCACGTAACCATCAAAATGCGTGCCGCCTTCGTCTTCGCCAATCATAGCAAATGTTATGGCTGCTGGAATTTCCAAGGCGCCCATCACGGTCACAACTTCATAAGTCGCCTTGGCAGCATCAAGAGCTGCTTTCGCGCCTTCAAGCAACGCGTCCGCCATATCATCGTAGAACCGCGCTTCTACAATCAAAATGTGCGGCGCGTTCTTGCTTTTCTTATTCATAAAAAACTCCTGCTCGGCCCGGGAGGAGGCACAAGCGAATTGACTAAAATTTCAGGTTGGCAGGGATTAGTCTTCTTTGGCCGCTTCCGCAAGCCGTGCTGCGTATCGCGCCATGGTATCGACCTCGAAATTAAGGAAATCGCCCACATTCCGTGCGCCCCACGTAGTTACTTCGAGCGTATGGCGTATGATTAGCACATCGAACTCGTGATGATTTACAACGTTAACTGTGAGCGACGTTCCATCCAGCGCGATTGATCCCTTGGGCGCTACAAATTTGGAAAGCGCTTTTGGCGCACGCATAGTGAAGCGCCGTGCATCGCCCTCGTCCTTGATGGCAGTGATCTCAACCATGCCATCGACATGTCCGGAAACGATGTGTCCGCCGAGTTCATCGCCGATTTTCAGGGCACGTTCGAGATTGATTTTGGTGCCTTGGTTCCAGCCTGAAATCGTGGTGAGCCGCAATGCCTCTTCCCACGCTTCCACTTCAAACCAGCGGGCATTAGACGATTCATCCGGGAGCGCGACAACTGTCAAACAGGGACCGGAGCAGGCAATAGAGGCGCCAATGGCAATGGTTTTCGGATCATAATTGGTCGAAATGCGCAGCTTTACGCCTTCTGGAAGCGGCGTAACTGCCTCCACAGTACCAATGTCTGTCACGATGCCGGTGAACATGAACTCAAACCCTTTTATAGTCGCGGCGAATATCCGGCCCGAGGACCTCTTCGCTTATCAATGTAAATCCATTTGGCATATGGGCCGGAGTGATCGGCGAGGCAATGCCATTTGGCCCGACAATGCGTTCACTGGTAAACAGCACAATCCGGTCTACCAGATTTTCATCAAGGAAATTTTGCGCAACGCGCGCGCCGCCTTCAACCATCACACTACCGATGCCCTCAGCGCCGAGATCGTCCAGCAACTCCGGTAGCGCAACCTTGCCGCAATGATCTTCTGTGGAGAGGATGCGGCAGCCAAGATCGCCGAGTACCTTGCGCTTGGCACTATCCGCATCCCCAAGTGCGGCGATCCACACGGGTATTTGCCGCGCGGTTTGCGCCAATTTTGAATGTTCGGAAATTGACAATTTGCCATCAACAATTACGCGAATTGGCGAGCGCCGCTCCAAGCCATTGAGCCGACAGGATAATTCCGGATCATCTGCGAGTGCCGTGCCTGCACCTATCAGTATCGCATCACTTTGGGCCCGCATTATATGCACCATGTCGCGGGCGATTTGACCGGTAATTGCCACCTGCCCTTCGCCGGATTTTCCAATCATGCCATCGGCAGAAACTGCTAATTTTAGAGTCACTTCCGGTCGTTTTTTCAATGATCGAGTCAAGTATCCGGACAGGCCCTCGTAAGCCAAATCGGATAACACGCCTTCCACGACTTCAATGCCTGCATCGCGCAAAATCTTGGCACCTTTGCCTGAAACGCGCGGGTCCGGATCGCTGGCGGCTATGACGACGCGGGTTATCCCAGCGATGACCAGCGCTTCCGCACAGGGCGGTGTGCGCCCATGGTGGGCGCAAGGTTCGAGCGTGACATAGGCAGTTGAGCCACGCGCAGCGTCACCTGCTTCGGTGATAGCTTGCGTCTCCGCGTGCGGCCTTCCGCCAATTGCGGTGATACCGCGCCCGATAATGACGCCGTCCTTTACCAGCAGCGTTCCGACCGACGGGTTTGTTCCCGTCAGTCCAAGATTTGCACGCGCGTGGCGGATACAGGCAGCCATGTAGCGTTGGTCGGTTGCTCTCTGAGCATTCATTTTTCAAGCGACCCAATGCGGTCTTCTTCTTCCAACTCACTGATAAGCTTGTGAAATTCCTTGGGGTCAGCGAAATCACGATAGACCGAGGCGTAGCGCACGAAGGCGACATGGTCGATGCCCTTGAGGGCCTCCATCACCATCGTGCCGATATAGTCCGTAGTGATTTCACTTTCGCCGCTGCTTTCCAAGCGGCGCACTATGCCGGAGACGGCGCGCTCAATGCGGTCGTCTTCGACGGGACGTTTACGAAGCGCGATATCGAATGAGCGATGCAGCTTTTCGCGGTCAAACGGGACTTTGCGGCCGGTTTTCTTTTGTACCAACAATTCACGTAATTGGACGCGCTCAAATGTTGTGAAGCGACCGCCGCAATCTGGGCAGATGCGGCGGCGGCGGATAGCTGTTGTGTCTTCAGCGGGACGCGAGTCCTTCACTTGGGTGTCAACAGACTGGCAATAAGGACAACGCATAGCTTCTCCCGGAATCGTTCGGGTACAATGTTAGCCTAAGTGCGGGTAAATCGGAAAGCGATCCGTTAGTGCCATGACTTTTTCTTTGACACGAGCCTCAACAGCGGCATTGCCTTCTGGTGAATTAGCAGCTTTCAAGCCATCGAGCACTTCAGTGATGAGGTTGGCGATGGTGACAAACTCAGCCTTGCCGAAGCCGCGCGTTGTTCCCACTGGTGTGCCGAGGCGAATGCCGGAGGTGATGGTTGGCTTTTCAGGATCGTTTGGAACGCCGTTCTTATTGCATG
>JANPBE010000729.1:0-2513 GCA_031430295.1 Phyllobacterium sp. | reverse complement strand
GTCGCTCGCGTGCCGTTGCCACCTACAGCGATATTTCCCGCCAGTTGGTGCATGGATTGAAATACAACGACCGCACCGATTTAGCGCCTTGGATGGCGCAATGGATGCTGAGGGCCGGGCGGGAGCTTTTGGCGGATGCGGATATGATCGTGCCCATACCGCTGCACCCACGCCGCTTTCTGTCGCGCCGCTTCAATCAGGCGGCGGAATTGGCGCGGCCATTGGCCCGCTCATCAGGCGTTGCCTTCGATCCGACTGCCTTGGTGCGCACCCGCAAGACCATCCAGCAAGTGGGCCTCAAAGCCACGCAACGCGAGGACAATGTGCGCGGCGCGTTTGCCGTGCCGGAAAAGATGAAAGCGCAGGTGAAGGGCAAGACCGTTCTGCTTATTGACGATGTTTATACCACTGGTGCTACGGTTTCATCTGCCACCAAAGCCCTTATCAAGGCGGGGGCGGCAAGTGTTGATGTGCTTACTTTTGCTAGAGTGATACCGGGGGACTTTTCGATGGAGGAATGGGAGGCTATATAGATAATTAAACCCACGGAGAAATCATGGTTCCTGTAATTATCTATACCCGCGACGGCTGCCCTTACTGCACGAAGGCAGTGAACCTTTTGAAGTCCAAAGGCGCGAAATTCACCGAATTTAATAACAGCAAAGATGGATCATACCGCGCTGAAATGATGGAAAAGTCAGGCCGCACTACGTTTCCGCAAGTCTTTATTGGCTCCACCCATGTGGGCGGCTGCGATGATGTGCATGCGCTGGATGCCAGCGGCAAGCTGGATGCGCTGCTTTCCGGCAAGGCTGCGTGACGATGGCAACTCTCAACGTTGCCGCTATTCAAATGCGCTCCGGCCGTGATCCGGCAGATAATATTGCTTTCCTGCGCGATCATGTGGCCAAAGCCGCCGATACTGCGACCTATATTCAGACGCCTGAAATGACCGGACTATTGGTGCGCGATAAGGCTGAGATGATGGCCAAGGTGCGCAAGCAAAAGGATGACCCGCTGCTAATTGAAGCGGCGCTTTTGGCCAAAGATTTCAAAGTATTTCTGCATATCGGATCGACTGCGGTCTTACTTGATGATGGCAAGATTGCCAACCGCGCGTTTCTGTTTAGCCCCAAGGGCGAGCTGATTACGACTTACGATAAAATCCATATGTTTGATGTGGATTTGGATAATGGCGAAAGCTGGCGGGAATCTGCGACCTATACGCCGGGAACTCGCGCCGTGGTGGCTAATACCAGCATTGGCAAAATTGGGTTTGGCATTTGTTATGATGTGCGCTTTCCGCATTTGTTTCGCGAGGAGGCGATAGCTGGCGCAGAAATTCTCACCGCACCCGCAGCGTTTACCAAGCAGACGGGCGAGGCGCATTGGCACTCGCTGCAATGCTCGCGGGCGATTGAAAATGGTGCGTTTGTGATCTCAGCCGCGCAGGCAGGTACGCATGAGGATGGCCGCCAAACCTACGGCCACTCTATGGTGGTAAACCCGTGGGGCGAAGTGGTGGCCGAGGCGAATGGCAAAGACACCGACATCATCTATGCCGAGATTGATTTGGCAGAAGTGACGGAGGCGCGCAAAAAGATACCAAATCTTAAAAATGGACGCGCATTCTCACTTGATGTTGTTTCGTGAAGGCCAAGTGAGATGATCCGGTTTGCACTATCTTGCGATGATGACCACGAGTTCGAGGGCTGGTTTCGCAGCAATGATGATTTTGACAGCCAGCTTGGCCGGAAGCTGATTGGCTGTCCGGTGTGCGGCTCAAATTTGGTGCACAAAGCGCTGATGGCGCCCAATGTCTCGACCTCTAAGACAAAAGAGAAAATCACGCTCGTGCAAGGCGAAGCGCAACGCCAAGCATTGGCGGAATTGCGCTCGCTGACCAAAAAGATGAAAGACGGCGCGGAAAATGTCGGCGATAGTTTCGCTGTGGAAGCCCGCAAAATTCATGAGGGTGAAGCGCCAGCGCGGGGTATTTATGGTGAGGCGACCGTGCAAGAGGCGCGGGCGCTTGTGGAAGATGGGATAGAATTTCACGCCATCCCGACGCTGCCGGATGATTTGAATTAGGTGGTTATTAAGGCCGCATTGCGAAGTATTTTGCCTTGCGCTAGCCTCACTCATCATGCGCCAACCAAAACTTCTCACCACGCTCAAAACCTATTCGAAGCAGCTGTTTATCGCTGATATCCTTGCGGGCATCACAGTTGCAATGGTGGCGCTGCCGCTCAGTCTGGCGATTGCTATTGCCTCCGGTGCGGACCCCGCAAAGGGACTGGTGACAGCGATTATTGGCGGGTTTTTTATCTCGCTTCTGGGCGGGAGCCGCGTGCAAATTGGCGGGCCGACGGGCGCATTTATCGTTGTGGTTTTTGGTGTTATCGCCAACCACGGCTATGACGGGTTGGTGCTGGCGACGCTGATGGCAGGCGTTATTCTCATAGTTGCCGGATATTTCAGAGCGGGCAATTTGATTGAATATGTGCCGGAAG
>JANPBE010000728.1:0-1389 GCA_031430295.1 Phyllobacterium sp. | reverse complement strand
TTTACCCCTAAATTGGTCTCAACGAACCAATTGAGAGGACCAAAAGCATGTCCATTAGACCCGTAAAACACATCTCCGGAACCACACCTCATATGGAAGGCGCGGGCGTTTCGCTTCAGCGCGTATTTGGCTTTGGCGATCCATCGCTGACTGACCCGTTTTTGATGATGGATGATTTTCGTAATGATAGCCCGCAAGATTATATCAAGGGCTTTCCTTGGCACCCGCATCGCGGCATTGAAACGATTACCTATGTCTTGGCAGGCTCGGTTGAGCATGGCGATAGCCTTGGCAATCGCGGCACGCTGGGCGCTGGCGATGTGCAATGGATGACCGCCGGTTCAGGCATTATGCACCAGGAAATGCCGAAGGGCGATTTTGCAGGGCGTATGCACGGCTTTCAGCTGTGGGCGAATTTACCTGCCAGCCTCAAGATGACCACCCCGCGCTACCAAGATGTTGGCTCGTCCGAAATTCCAGAAATCATCGATGATGATGGCACAAAGGTGCGCGTAGTGGTCGGCGAGTTTTGGGGCAAGAAAGGCCCCGTCGATGGCATAGCCGCTGACCCGCAATATCTGGATATTTGGGTTCCCGCTGGCAAACGTAAAGTGTTCAAAGTGGATACTTACCGCTCGGCCTTCGCCTATATCTTTGAAGGCACGGCGACATTCCGCGATGCGTCAAAGCCGTTCGGCGTCTTGGTCGAAAAGGAAGTCAACGGCGAGGAAATCCATCTGCGCGACATGTCCGGCAACCGCACGCTTGTGGTGTTCGGCTCTGGCGACGAAGTCGTCGTCCAAGCCGGTGATCAAGGCGTTCGCTTTCTGCTGGTTTCGGGCGCGCCGATCAAGGAACCGGTGGCATGGCATGGGCCGATTGTGATGAACACCCGCGAAGAACTCATCACAGCAGTAAACGAATTACGTTCCGGCACATTCATCAAGGAAGGTGTAAAAATGGGTTGACCTGACGCTTGACAGGAACTTATTGGTTCGATATCAAACTATATAGTTAGACATCAAACCAAAAAGAGATTTGTCATGAAACGGCGTCAATTCATCACCCTGCTCGGCGGCGGCATCGTTCTGGCCGCCACCAGCGCAGGAGCATTCATTTCCACACGCAATCCAGAAAAGGCGCTCGAACCATGGCGCCGCGCCGGAACTTACGAGAGTGACGTGCGCAAGTTCGCGTTGTCCTATGCCATTCGTGCTCCCAATCCTCACAACCGGCAACCTTGGCTGGTTGATCTGCGCGAGCCTGGCAAGGCTATCCTGTTTGTCGACACGTCTAAAATGTTGCCGCACACCGACCCGATGAACCGCCAGATCACGGTTGGCCTTGGCTGCTTCCTTGAACTTCTGGTCATGGCGGCGGCAGAGCGCA
>JANPBE010000727.1:0-4861 GCA_031430295.1 Phyllobacterium sp. | reverse complement strand
TGGCCTGTGAGCTTGCCCTGCCCTTCAATTTGGATATGGCGCACGCCGTCTTTATCGGTCGTCACTTCAAGATTAGCGCCAAAGCCTTTGAGCATTTTTTCCGTATGGTCGCGCGTCATGATTGGTTCGATGACAGTGGTGATTCCGGGCGTGTTGAGACCGGCCAAGAGCACGGCGGATTTGACCTGCGCAGATGCCATTGGCACGCGGTAGGAAATGGGCACGGAGGTTTTCGGGCATCTTAACGTGAGTGGCATACGGTCGCCGTCTGATGCTTTCACCTGCACGCCCATTTGGCGCAGCGGGTCCAGCACGCGCTTCATCGGGCGGCTTTGCAAAGACGCATCGCCAATGAATGTGGTTTCCATATCATAGACACCGACGAGGCCCATGGTGAGGCGCGAGCCTGTGCCGGCATTGCCGAAATCCAGCGGGGCTTGCGGCTGCAACAGGCAGCCATTGCCTGTGCCGTGGATGACCCACGCCTTGCCATCGCGCTCAATCTTAGCGCCCATAGCGGCCATGGCTTTGCCTGTGTTGATAACGTCTTCGCCTTCGAGCAACCCCGTGATGCGGGTGATGCCGGATGCCAGACCGCCAAACATAAAGGATCTATGCGAAATGGATTTATCGCCCGGAATAGAGACAGTTCCGTTTAAGTTTTCTGAGCGGCGGGATGTGGCGGGGCGGGCATTTGAAGCGTGGGACATTGAGTGAGTAACTTTTCTTGCGCATATGAAGAGTGATGAAATTTGGCTCTAACACAGGTTTTTTAATCGGTCACGCCTGCAAACACGTCCGATGTGGCTTTCGCAATACAGATATGCAGGTTTAGCTTTGACAAAGTCTGCCCTTTATGGCTATGCACGCGCGAATTTTAATTGCGGCTGGCGATTGGCAACTTAGCCCGCGTCGCGATTTCACAATAATCACAGAAAGAGGCTTAAAGTGGCAAAAGAAGATTTGGGTACGAAACGTACCTGCCCTGAAACCGGCAAAAAATTCTATGATCTGAAAAAAGATCCAATCGTGTCTCCCTACACTGGCATTGCCTACCCGCTGTCAGCGTTCGAGCAAGTGCGCCGCGAGGCCCGCATCGAGGACGACGAAGCAGAAGAAGTCGAAGCAGTGGCATCCGTGGACAATGTGGAATTCGTTCCGCTGGAAGAAGCTGATGGCGACGACAAGGCTGACGGCGATGATCTGCCGGATTTGGGCGATGATGATGTTGATCTTGGCGATGATGATGGCGAAGACACATTCCTCGAAACCGAAGAAGAAGAAGACGATGATATGTCTGATCTGCTCGGTGGCGTGCCAGAAGGCGAAGACGAAGTGTAAAACCGCTGCGATGGCTATCTAAAGCAATTTTCCTTCGCTTCCGGTGCTCATGGACATAAGTCCACTGCGCTCCGATCCTCAGAAAATCACTTTAGCTAACTCATCTCAACGATTTTACGAGCGAACTTGGCACATAATTTGGGTTTCACAGTTTTCGCCGGATTTTACGCTTGATTATAAACGCGGCGGGTTTTATGAACCCGCCCGTATATAAACGCAGACTTCCTGTTTGCGGCTTTCCAATCAGGCTCCAGACCTGATTGTTGTGATGGGGCCATAGCTCAGCTGGGAGAGCGCTTGCATGGCATGCAAGAGGTCAGCGGTTCGATCCCGCTTGGCTCCACCAGCCTTCGCTCTTCGAGCTACGGCTCGGCAAGCCGGAGGATAATCTCCGAAGCTTTATGCTCGAAGAACTGCGAAGGCTGCCGCGACGAAGTTGCGTAGCAACGTAGGCGGGCTTATCCCCAGTCAATTCCTTCCAATCCCTCACTCTTCAAAAACGCATTTGCCTTACCAAAATGACCACATCCTAAAAATCCGCGATGGGCTGATAGGGGCGAGGGATGCGGGGCTTCGAGGATTAGGTGCTTGGCGCTATCAATCATCGGCTTTTTCTCTTGCGCGTGTGCGCCCCATAGCATGAAGACGGTAGGGCTGTGCTGCGCGGCGATGGCTGCGATTATCTTATCGGTTATCTCTTCCCAGCCCTTGCCCTGATGCGAGGCGGGCTTTCCTTCCTCAACAGTGAGAACTGTGTTGAGCAGCAGCACGCCTTGGCGTGCCCAGTGTTCGAGATTGCCGTGCTTAGGGATGACAGTGCCAAGATCACGGGCAAGCTCTTTGTAGATATTGCGCAGTGATGGCGGCACAGCGCAGATTTCATTCACGGAAAATGCCAGCCCATGCGCTTGGCCCTCACCATGATAGGGGTCTTGGCCCAAAATCACCACGCGCACGTCTATAGGCGCAGTGAGATGCAGGGCGCGGAACCAGTCTTGCTTGGCCGGATAGATCTGCGTGCCGCTGGCTAACTCGTGCGCCACAAATGAGGCAAGCGCTTGAGAGCGCGGCGTGCTCAGGACATCGCTTAAGATGTCCTGCCACGCCTGCGGCACTTCAAAAGTTGAAGTCATCTCAATCGACATAAAGCCGCCAGTTATGATCTTCTTTGAAGCCCAGCACGTCGCGGATTTTGCGATTGGATAACAGGCCTTCGAACTCACCGATTTCGCGGGTGAAAGGCACGTGAGGGAAGTAGCGCTTGGCTAGTTCCCGCGATGGCAGGTTAGACGAGCCGGTATCATTGGCAGCGTTGAAGACTTGATAGCCGAGGCCGTCCTTCTCAATGCACAAATGCACGATCTGGCCCAAATCCCGCGCGTCGATGTATGACCATGCGATGCGTTTGCGCATTTCGGGCTTGGCGAAAAATTCGGGGAATAGCTCATATTCATGTGGCTCGATGACATTGCCGATTCGCAGCGCGTAGATGTCTGCGCCGGTGCGCTCAGCAAAGGCGCGGGCGGTATTTTCATTACACACTTTGGACAGGCCGTAGCTATCCATCGGGTTCACATCATAGTCCTCATCCAGCGGGAACTGGTGGAAATCGCGGTGTCCTTCGGCAAAACATACGCCATAAGTGGTTTCGGATGAGGCGACGATAACCTTTTTGATGCCCAGCTTCACCGCCGCTTCGATGACATTATAGGTGCCCATTGTGTTGACGCGGAATGTCTCATTGTCGGGCTTGAGGAGTATGCGCGGCACGGCAGCGAAATGCACGACGGCATCAAATGGTTTCGGGCCGCCCGGTGTTTCCAAATCATCAAAACCTGTGTGCATGGACAGTGCATTGAAGACCTGCCCTGAGTCCGTGATGTCAACATTAAGGTTGGCAATGCCGGGGCGATCCAGCGGCGTGATGTCGAGGTTTAGAACCTCATAGCCTTTGTTCACCAACCACGGCAGCACATGGCGTCCGGCTTTGCCTGACCCACCGGTGAATGCAATTCGTTTTGCCATGATAAATCTCCTTCAAACATGCAGGCTGCATAGAGGCTTTGGGAGGCCCTCCCGTCAACAGCAAACTGTTTGGTTTACCAGTTGATGATGACACGCGCATCAGCTAGAAGACGGTTCTCACTGGCACCCGTAGCTCAGTTGGATAGAGTACTGGATTCCGAATCCAGGGGTCACTGGTTCGAATCCAGTCGGGTGCGCCATTATTACCTCACGACAAATTCGCTACGCTCACATGTCTCCGGCGGGGCTACCTGACCGACAGACGGGCAGTCGCCCTTGCTGACGCTTCGCGTCCGAGACGTACCCTTCATTTCAACAAATAAAAACAGGCGCAACCCTCTGGCAGCGCCCGCTTTTTTGAATCTGATAAAAATTAAACAACGCCGCCGAGGCACATGTATTTTAGCTCGGTATAATCATCCACGCCGTATTTCGAACCTTCGCGGCCTTGGCCGGACTGTTTGATGCCACCAAAGGGGGCCATTTCGTTGGATATGAGGCCCGTATTGATGCCCACCATGCCATATTCCAAGGCTTCTGCGACGCGGAACACGCGGGCGGCATCTTTGGTGTAGAAGTAGGAGGCGAGGCCGAACTCGGTGTCGTTGGCGTAATGGATGACCTCTTCTTCGGTGTCGAACTTGAACAGCGGCGCGACGGGGCCGAAGGTTTCTTCGCGCGCGACCATCATATCCTTGGTCACGCCTGTCAAAATGGTCGGCTGGAAGAACAGGCCGCCCTTTTCGTGCGGCTTGCCACCGGTGACGATTTTTGCGCCTTTGGAAACGGCGTCCGCGATGTGTTCGTTGACCTTGACCATGGCATTAGCATCAATGAGCGGGCCGGTGGTGACGCCTTCGCCGAAGCCATCGCCGATTTTCATCTTGGCAACGGCTGCGCCGAGCTTGGCGGCAAAGGCATCATAGACGCCTGCCTGCACGTATAGACGGTTGGCGCAAACGCAGGTTTGGCCGTTGTTTCGGTATTTGGAAATCATCGCGCCTTCGACGGCGGCGTCCAAATCGGCATCATCAAAGACGATGAACGGTGCATTACCGCCGAGTTCCAAGCCCAGTTTCATAATCTGGTCCGCGCCTTGACGCATCAATATGCGGCCAACCTCCGTGGAGCCGGTGAAGGTCAATTTACGGACCTTTTCGTTTTCACAGAATTCTTTGCCGATTGATGAGCCGGACTTTGAGGTGATGACCGAGAAGCATCCGGCTGGCACGCCAGCACGCTCTGCCAATACGGCCATGGCGATGGCGGACAATGGCGTCTGCGCGGCAGGTTTTGATACCATCGTGCAGCCTACGGCTAAGGCTGGCGCCATTTTGCGGGCAAGCATGGCATTGGGGAAATTCCACGGGGTGATGGATCCGACAACACCGACGGGCTGGCGGATGACCATGATGCGCTTATCTGCCTGATGACCGCCAATCACATCACCGTAAACGCGCTTGGCTTCTTCGCCAAACCATTCGACATAGGACGC
>JANPBE010000726.1:0-1031 GCA_031430295.1 Phyllobacterium sp. | reverse complement strand
CGTTATAGGCGAGGCGAAGTCCGGCATAGCCAGCAGCGGCGAGCGGTTCGCCCCGCCACATCACAATTGCACTTGAATAAAGCTCCCCTTCGCCGCCTTCAACCCCAGTATAATCATCCTGCCCCACAACGCGCACATGGGCGGCCAATCCAGCTTCCATCGGCCCCCAGCAGGTCTGCGCCAAGAGCAAGTTCGGATGCCGCCACAGCGTCGCCAAATCAAACTCATCCGGCGGCAAATCCACGCTTACCCCATTAAAGGCTGGCATATCCCCATTGCGCCGCGTTAACTGCTCCGGCGCAGCTATGCCTTTTGCCCGCAGCGCATCCCTAATTTCCACCCAAAGCGCATCCACCCCTGCCCGCACTTCCGGCCAATCATACATCGGCAGCGCGGCAATATACGGCTCACGCGGCAGCGGCCCGCTGGCAATCGTCTCCACTAGCCGCGCAATATCGATCACGATTTATCCCGCTCGCGCCGCAGGGTGCCATGCACCACCGGCTCCTTGGCCGTAAACAAATACGCCCGCGCCAGCGCCAGATAATTGGGAAACACATAGCCCCTGTTCATCGCAATCCACTCAGCCCTGCGCGCTGTGAACAGCGCCGGCAAATCATACCACGCCGTCGTCGGATGCTTATGATGCACCAAATGCAGATTATTATTCAGAAAGAAAAACGACAGCGGCGAGCGCTCCACAATGATCGTGCGCCCCTCCGGCGTCTCGTGCCATTGATGCTCAGCGTAGGTGCGAATAGCGATAATCGACTGGCCGACCCAAGCCGGAACCAGCACATAAAGCCAGACCGGAATGTGGAAATAATGCATGGCAATAAACAAAACGATCGCCACGCCAATCAAATGCCGCACCCATGCATCCAGCACGGCGCGGTCTCCCGCCGCAATCAGTTTTGCGTCCGAAACCACCAATCCAATCGTGCCCAAAAGCGGGTTCAGCACCATCCGCCCCGCCAGCGTATTATTCACCCGCAGCACAAAGCGCAGCCAGCGCGGCATCTCTTCATGCT
>JANPBE010000725.1:0-1424 GCA_031430295.1 Phyllobacterium sp. | reverse complement strand
TAGTGTTGTGGCATCGGACATTGTGAATGGCACATCGATGATACGGGCAAGGGTTTGAGCCAGCAGCGTTTTTCCGCAACCAGTTGGCCCGATGAGCAAAATATTGGACTTGGCCAACTCGACATCATTGTTCTTGGTGGCATGTGCGAGGCGCTTGTAGTGGTTATGCACGGCTACCGACAGCACCTTTTTGGCGTGCCGCTGGCCGATGACATAATCATCCAGAACCTTGATAATTTCCTGCGGTGTTGGCACACCTTCGCGGGATTTCACCATTGAGGTTTTGTTTTCCTCACGGATGATATCCATGCACAATTCGACGCATTCATCACAGATGAACACGGTTGGTCCAGCAATTAGCTTGCGGACCTCATGTTGGCTCTTGCCGCAAAAGGAGCAGTAAAGCGTATTTTTTGAATCGCCACTGCCTGTAACTTTGCTCATCCGTTTTCCCTTTCAGCGCGGACCGAAATTGCCGCTTGCTGGTTCCGGTATCTAGTCTGGTATACCGCCCCTATCTGTTTCATACAAGATTTCGGGCGACATTCCGCTATTTAGGTTACTAACAATATCGCGCGAGCGATTAAAATCACGCTAATCTAAAAAGTAGACCTCTTAAACTCAAAAACAACTTAACAAACTTGCCTTTTTTGGCCAAAAACCGAAAAATCAGACTTTTGTTACGCCCGAGCGACCGATTTACGACCGCTACGGGCGAATAAACTGTTCGAAATTATGCGGATGCAGCCGACACATCGCGAGATTCGACAACTTTATCAATCAAGCCAAAGTCTTTGGCAGCCTGCGCTGTCATGAAATTATCACGATCCAGCGCTGATTCGATTTCGTCATAGCTGCGACCTGTGTGGTGCACATAAATCTCGTTTAAGCGGCGCTTCATGTTCTCAATTTCGCGGGCTTGAATCAAAATATCTGTAGCTTGCCCCTGCGCGCCGCCGGATGGCTGGTGAACCATTACGCGGGCGTTTGGCAGCGCAAAGCGCATGTCTTTATGGCCGGCTGCAAGAAGCAACGAACCCATTGACGCGGCCTGGCCAAAGCAGAGGGTGGAAACGGCGGGGCGGATGAACTGCATCGTATCATAGATTGCCATGCCTGATGTTACGACGCCGCCTGGCGAATTGATGTAAAGGTTGATTTCCTTCTTCGGATTTTCTGCTTCTAGGAAAAGCAACTGAGCGCACACGAGCGTTGCCATGCCATCTTCAATCGGGCCGGTGATGAAAATAATGCGCTCTTTCAAGAGGCGCGAGAAAATATCATAGGCACGCTCACCACGTGCTGTTTGCTCAACGACCATCGGCACGAGGTTCATTGCGGTTTCGATTGGATGTCTCATATCGGGTCTCCGGCCATTTCGGCGCTAAGTGGCAAAGAATGCCTTGGGAATCAAAACTAAAAAT